>CAYSNA010000093.1:0-14331 GCA_964432185.1 uncultured Cytophagia bacterium | reverse complement strand
TTTCATGCACATCCGCCGGCAGATCAACCGTGTAACCTTCGGCAATTTGCAGGACCGGACCGAGTCCTTTGACCAGATTAATGCGGGACATGGTTACCGGCATATCGCCTTTGGTGAGGAATTGCGTCGAGTAGCCGCCGCCGCGGAAATATTCGAGTTCGGCTGGGCACCACTTGGTGGCATCAAGACATTTTTCTACGTCATCGGGCGTGATATCCCAGAACGGCTTCATCACCGGTTTGCCGTTTTCGGTCTGTTGGCCGGTGCCGTCCAGCGCCGTTGGGCCGGAATTAATGAGGTGGATAATACCATTTGCGGCTTTGCCGGTCAGATCCTTGCCGGTAACGCGCTTGACCGCTTCGGGACTCCAATAGGTGCGGACATCCGAAAAGATTTGCGCGGTGTCGGTGAGCAGATGGCCGAATAACATGGAGACGCCGTTGAGGGCATCGTTTTCCGTCGCCACGATGTACGGTTCGCGTATGCCGTTCCAGTCAAAGGATGAATTCAAAATCGCTTCGAGAAAGTCACCGTTGGGGAAATGGTCCGTCCATTGACGCTGGCCCTGAAAGCCGCCAACAATCGCATTATGGCCGAGCGCTTCTTCCGCGTAGCCAACTTCGGCAAGTTTGGGATTGCCAACCATCAAATCACGCGCAATCAATGCCATCTTGACGACAATGTTCCACTCTTCATCTTTGCGCTCGCGCGAGCTCTGTTTTTCGGGTTTGTTGGTGTCGTCACCTTCAGGGCAATTTTCTTTCACCCACGCCAGGGCCTTTTCAAATTCTGCTTTGTCATAAATTTCTTCGTTCATACGGCGGACGAATTCAGACATGTCCACATATTCGTTCCGCATGCCGAGATAATCGTAAAAAAAGTGGTCATCGACAACGGAGCCGGCAATGCCCATGGAGACGGCGCCCATGGAGAGATACGATTTGCCGCGCATTTCGGCCACTGCGAGTCCGGCTTTGGCAAAGGTCAAAAGTTTTTCCTGTACATCCGCAGGAATACTGGTGTCATCCGAGTCCTGCACATCGTGGCCGTAAATGCCAAAGGTGGGCAGGCCTTTTTGGGTGTAGCCGGCGAGCGCTGCCGCCAGATAGACCGCACCGGGTCGCTCCGTTCCATTAAAACCCCAGACCGCTTTGGGAATGAGCGGATCGGAATCCATAACTTCGGTGCCGTAACACCAGCACGGCGTCACAGTGAGGGAAACGCCGACACCTTCGCGAGCAAATTTTTCCGCACAATCCGCTGCCTCGGCGACGCCGCCAATGTTCGTGTCAGCAATGACACATTCGACGGGCAGGCCATTGGAATGTCGCAGGTTCTTTTGTAGCAAGTCGGCAGCGGCTTTCGCCATGTTCATTGTTTGCTCTTCGAGGGATTCGCGCACCCCCTGTCGGCGCCCATCGATCACCGGACGAATGCCGATTTTGGGCATGGAACCGCGCAGGCGTTGAGTGGGGCGAGCGGATTTCAAATCTTTTACGTTGGCCATCGTACTCTCCATTTTATGTAAAGTGATATTATCTCACATGAGCTGGATACAAGTTAAACGATTTGTGGAGATTTGCAAGAGAAAAGAGAATGATGATTAATTAATCACGAATGGAAGGGACGTGCGGTAATAAAAAGATGTTGCCCATCACACTTACCCTCTTGTTCTGGTGCGAGGTTTCGGTTTTTTACAGCCGGTTCCATTTTGAAAAAAGTTTACTGGGCCTCTTCCAGTTTGAACTCGATCGGCACTTCGATCCATCCTTCAACTTTTTGTTTTTCTTTTTCAGCCGCTTTCCATCGTGTATTGCGAACGGCCCGCTGTGCCGCCTGGTCGCATTCTTCATCTCCGAATGATTGCAGTACTTCGGTATCGCGTACGCGCCCGCGTTTATCAACGGTCACTTTGAGCAGTACGGTGCCGGACAATCCTTCGTCTTTGGCTTTTTTCGGGTAGCGCAAGCGTTTTTGCACCGATTCAAGACCGCCAATCACTTCCGGAGGCGTGTCATACATGTCAGCCAGCATCTCGGCTTTTGCCACTTCCGCGGAATCGACAAAAACCAGTCCGGTCGAATCCGAGCCGCTTTGCAGCAGAAACTGCACAATGTCGTCAAATTCTTTTTTCTGCGCCAGAACGGCCGCGGTTTCATCTTTTTCGGTCTTTAGGTTGACGTCGACACCCTTGGCGACCAGGGTTTCGACAATATCGCCATAGCCGCGCGCGGCGGCGTGCATGAGCGTGCTGTGTTTATATTTGTCGATGACTCTGACGTCGGCGCCGTGCTCGATCAGCAGATCGGCAATTTCCGGGCGCCCCAATTCCAGCGCATAAAGTAACGGTGTATAGCCGATCAGCGTTTTGGCGTTCACGTTCGCGCCCTTCTCGATTAAATATTCAGCAATGTCGATAAAATCGTTTTGGGTGGCAATCATGAGCGGTGTGTTGCCGAATTTATCAGGTTGATGAATGTCGGCGCCGCTTTCAACCAAAAGCTGCACGATATCAAAATGATTGAACTGTACGGCTTTGAAAAGCGCGGTATATTTTTTCTTGGATTCTTCCCGATCGATATTCACACGATTCTGAATCAAAAGCTGAACAATGTCCGCACAGCCTTCGGCACAGGCTTTCATCAGCGGCGTGTAGCCGAGTTTGGAAAAGAAATCGAGTTTTGCCCCTTTGTTGATCAAAAGACGTACGACGTCCGTGCGGCATTCATCAATGGCATACATCAAGGCGGTTTCGCCAAGTAAATCTTCTCCATTAATTTTGGCGCCGTCAGAAAGCGCATTTTGCACGTTTTCGACCGAACCGCGTCGCGCCGCCTCAAAGAGCTCCGCATTGATGTCGGCTTTGAGCGAACAGGCGATGAGCATAATAAAGAATGTTAACCAGCGGATCATTTTTACTCTTTCAAAAAATCGTTATGAACAATAATCAAACATCCCAACCGCCCTAAAAGTTCGAGGTTTTTTTGAGAAATGTCAAGTTCTTTTCATTTTTTGCCTGATCCTTAAAAATAAGAGTTCGTTTCTCATCTGTTTGCAATTTTATCTTGTCGGACAAACCGCCGGCCATGTGGTACAAGTGAACGGACTGGAATTTTTGCTGTCTCCTCGATGATGACATGCGCTGATACATGACGGACAACTGAATCAGAATGGAACATTAAAAAATGCCGATAGCAGCCGCTTCATCGTGTTCCCCCAAAATGCATGGGGGCAGCCGGCTCTTGTGGTGAATCAGATAGTATGCACGGCTTTGGAAGTGTTTGAAAATCAGGGCATTAACTCCTGGTGTTTTTCGCGATCCGACGCCTTGATTTTGTATTGAAAAATAAAAGCTCTTTCATTCGCCGGAACGTTTGGCCCAAATCATGCATTCTTTGCGGTGCTAGCTAACATCTCTGCATGGGCATCCAGGTTTTTCATCGATGGTAGGTCGGGTTGTGGATTTTGGGACGGGGTAGCAAACCAACTATACATCAAGATGTAGTCATAATTGTCAAGAGGTATATAATGAGAGTTGTCAAAATCAATGTTCTGGCGATGCTAATCATGATTCCAATAATCGTTTTGGGATCACATTTTCCACCGCCCTCCAGCACCTTTCAACCCATGAGTATTTATATTACAAAAGCCACCCTGAACGGATCCGATCTTGTATCCGGTGACGAAATAGGCGTGTTTGATGGGGTTGTTTGTGCCGGTGTTGAAGTTTTTAGTCGCGTTGCATCGCGTTCAAATCCAAATAGCCTGCTTGCTTATAAAGAAGATAACGGCGAAACCGGCTTTCGAGAAGGCCATAAAATGGTTTTTAAAGCCTGGGATGCCAGTGCCGGGGTGGAATATACGTTTGATGATAACGAGGTTCAGTTTCTCGATCCGCAAACCGGTGCGGAGATTGGCGAACAATATTTTGAAGGCCTGGGCACGGTGATGGTCGAGTTGACTGGAAGCTATAACATCGCCAACAGTCAGTTGACCATGCAAAAAGTCGGCAGTGGATCGACCAATCCGGGCACGGGTACGCACCTGTACCCGACGGGCACGACGGTCAATATTTACGCCACGGCCGATCCGGGACATAAATTTGATTACTGGACGGGCGAAGTGGCGAATTCGACCAGCGCTAACACGACAGTCACCCTGGATGGGAACAAAACCGTTACCGCTTATTTTTCCTGTATTCAACGTACGTTGACGATGGCTGTGAACCAAAGCGGTTGGGGTACGACAACGCCGACCTCCGGAAGCAGTCAAGTCTGCCAAGGCAGTGAGGTTGCCATTGAGGCGGAACCGGCGAACGGCTACCGGTTTGTCAATTGGAGTGGTCCTGTCGTTGATCCTAACGATCCGACGACAACCGTTCACGTTGATCAAAACGTCACAGTGACGGCGAATTTTGAACCGATCGGGACAACGAATTATACGCTCACCATGCAGGTCAACAATAGCAGTTGGGGGTCGACAAATCCCGCAGTGGGACAGCATACGTATACCAGCGGCACTGTTGTGTCGATCTCGGCAACACCAGTCTCCGGCTACAAATTCAAGAACTGGACCGGCGATGTGGCCGATCCAAACAGCGCGACAACCTCCGTGACGATGAGCGGCAATAAAACCGTTACGGCTAATTTTGAGCGCATTCAATATACATTAACCATGCAGGTGAACCAAACCGGCTGGGGCACAACAACACCACCGACGGGCGATCATTTATATTATTCGGGCGATATCGTCAGCATTCTCGCCACACCCGAGCCGGGATATCGTTTTGTCAATTGGACCGGCAGTGTCGCCAATCCCAACAGCGCCTCGACCACGGTGTCGATGACCAGCAATAAAACCGTGCGAGCCAATTTTGAGCGCGTTCAGTATACGCTGACCATCCAAAGTTCGAGTGGCGGAACCACGGTCCCGACGGCCGGTTCTTATACGCATCTCTCCGGCGATGTTGTGGCCATCAGCGCAACGGCGAATAGCAGCTATCATTTCGTCAAATGGGAAGGAGCGGTAAACGATCCCTTTGCCGCGTCCACAACCGTGCTGATGGATCAAAATAAAACCATATCCGCAACCTTTGCTCTAAATACAACCTATCCGCTCACCATGTCCGTCTCGCCATCCGGCGGCGGCACCACGACGCCGAGTCCGGGCACCTACAGTTATACCGCCGGCACAAATGTCAATTTAACGGCCACGCCGACAAGTGGTTATCATTTTGTCAACTGGACGGGCGATGTGGCCGGCATTAGTGATGTCGGCGATCCGACGGTCACGGTGATCATGGATCGGGCGCGCAATATCACCGCCAATTTTGCCCAGGACGCGCCGCCTCAGCGTACCCTCACCATGCAGGTGAACCAGGCCGGCTGGGGCACAACGGTCCCGTCGATCGGCAATCATCTTGTCAACCAAGGCACATCGGTAAATATTGAGGCGCTGCCGGCCGACGGCTATCGCTTTGTCGAATGGCAAGGCGCCGTTGCCGACAAGTATGCCAAGAAAACCTCCATTTATATTGATGGCGATAAAACCGTCACCGCTGTTTTTGAGCATGTGCCGCAGTACACGTTGACGTTGAGCATCACGCCGACAGCCGGCGGTTCGGCCAATATTGCGGCGGGAACGCATACGTATAATGAGAACAGCGTTGTGACGCTGGAGGCTTTTCCGAACACGGGCTATCAATTTGATTATTGGCAGGGTGACGTCGCCAATCCCAACAGTCCGACGACAACGATCACTATGAGTTCAAATAAATCGGTTGTGCTGCATTTTCGCGTCATTCCGCAGTATACGATCACCATTCAGGCGCCGGATGATCCAAACATGGGCTATACCGATCCGGCGGCGGGTGTCTATTATGTTTACGAAAATGAGACGATTACCATCCGCGCCATTCCTAAATCCGGTTATGAGTTTGTCAACTGGAATAATGATCCGTCTCTATCGAACCCGACAATTACGGTGACGGCCTCCAGTAATAAAACCTTTAAACCCATTTTCAAAACCAAAGATGATGTTGTGCTGACGGTTGAACGCAATGATGCGACCATGGGCGATGTCATTCCGTCTATTGGCAATCACACCTATAATTATGGCGATGTCATCAACCTGGAAGCGCGGCCGGAACCCGGATACCGCTTTTCGCACTGGGAAGGCGACGTGGCCGGCATTTACAATGCCGAAACGACCATCACCATGAACGGCAATAAAAAAGTTAAAGCCAATTTTGATAATATTATGTACCGGTTGTTCATGGACAAGTCGCCATCCGACGGCGGGACAATTACACCGGATGTAGGGACGCATCCCTATAAATCGTGGAAAACCGTCTCCCTGACCGCCACACCGGCGACGGGTTATAAATTTACCGGGTGGAGCGGCGATGTTGCCGATCGTCTTGATCCGACGACCACAATCGTCATGAGCGGCGACCAGGAAGTCAAGGCCAACTTTGCGCCATCGGAGCAATATACGCTGACCCTGAGCGTGTCGCCCAACGGAACGGGCAGCACAACGCCGGCCGTGGGAACGCATTCATATAATTATAATCAGGTCGTCACGATTTCGGCGACGCCGCAAACGGATTATGTGTTCAAAGAATGGCTCGGCGACGTCGCGGATCGCAACAGCGCTCAAACAACAGTCAAGATCAACGGCGATAAAAATGTCACCGCCGTATTTGAAGCTAAAGTGCCGGATTATTATCAACTGACGATGCGCGTATCGCCGACCAATACGGGTTCAACCTCACCGACGGCCGGTACACACAATTACGCGCCCGGCAGTGTGGTGACGATTTCGGCCATTCCGGCATCCGGATATCATTTTGTCTCGTGGAGCGGCGACGTGGCCGATCCGACAAGCATCACCACCACGGTGACGATGAATGCGACGAAAACGGTCACTGCCAATTTTGAGGCCGGACACAGCGAGTACAAGTTTACCATCGATGTTTATCCGGCTGTCGGCGGGACGACCAATCCGGCGATCGGTTCATATTATCACAGCCAGGGCACGGTGATCAATATTTCGGCGTCGCCGAACGCCGGCTATGAATTTGACTATTGGACCGGAGATGTCGCGGCGCCGTATCATCAATCCACCACTGTGACGATTGATTCGGATAAAAGCGTCATTGCACATTTCAAACAAAAAACCAAATACACGTTGACGATGGCCAAGAGTCCGGTTGAAGGCGGTACGGTCATTCCGGCTGTCGGTCAGCATGAATACAATCAGGGCGCTGTGGTGACCATCCAGGCGACGCCCGAACCGGGGTACGATTTTCTCCGCTGGGATGGCGAAGTGTCCGATCTCTACAGCATGACGACGACGGTGACGATGGACAAGAACAAAACGGTCACCGCTATTTTTCAGCAGTCGTCCAAGCAGGTTTTGTTGACCATGCAGGTCGATCCGGTGGCCGGAGGCACTACGGGCCCGGCGCCAGGGACGCATACGTTCAAGCTGTACGAAACGGTCAGCATTGTGGCGGTGCCGAATGCCGGTTACGAATTTTCTCACTGGACCGGCGGTGTGGCAGATCCGTATGCCATCTCTACGACCGTCACTCTGGATCAGAATAAAACCGTGACCGCGCATTTCAAGTCCGGCCAGCCGGAGCAGGTTACGTTGACTATCTCGTCGAAACCGGTGGAAGGCGGCACGACTCAACCCGCGGCGGGCAGTTATGATTACAATATCAATACCTGGGTGAGCATCTCCGCGACACCGGCGCCGGGTTACCGATTTGTCGGCTGGAACGGCGATGTGGAAAATCCGCAAAGCGCGACAACGCGTGTTTATATGGGTGGTGATAAATCGGTGGTCGCCAATTTTGAAAAAGACGGCAGTAACAATGTCATCATTAGTTTTAACATCAGTCCGGTTGAAACCGGGACCATGGCGCCGTCGCCCGGTATTCACATTTATTCACGCGGCGAGGTGATCACCATTTCGGCCATTCCATTTGACGGTTATTATTTTGCCGGCTGGTATGGCGATGTGATCACTCCGAACGCACAAACGACATCGGTTGTTGCGGATACCAACAAGGAAGTGACGGCCATGTTTAAAAAAGGCGCGCCGCCGCGCTATAATTTGACGATCCTGGTCAATCCTCTTGGCGCCGGTTTAACCGCGCCGGAGGTCGGCACCTACACCTATAATGAAAACGAGATTGTCAATATTGCAACGGTTCCGTCACCCGGTTTTGTTTTCAACAAATGGCTTGGCAATGTCGATGATTCGGAAAGCCAAACAACCAAGGTCAGAATGACCGGGCCGCAGACGGTCATCGCCATGTTTGATACATTAAAGGCGGACCAATACGCGCTGACGATGAACGTGACGCCCCCCGGCGGCGGCATCACGGTGCCGAATATTGGCGGACATGCTTTTAGCGCGAATCAGGTTGTCAATATTCAGGCGATCCCCGCGGATAATTATCGATTCGACGGCTGGATCGGCGATGTGGCAAATCCGCAAAGCACCAACACGTCCATCACCATGAATGGCAATAAATCGGTGACGGCGCGGTTTGTGTCCATCAAACACAAGGTGACCATGGTTGTGTCGCCGCCCGGCACCGGCATCACGGTTCCGTCAGTGGGCGATACTGTTGTCAGCGACGGCGATGTGATCACTATTCGTGCCCTGCCGCAGGGCGCCTATCGATTTGCCTACTGGAGCGGTGATGTGACCGGCGATACGGACACACGCACTATCAAAGTGCAAAAGGATCTGCGCATCACAGCCAACTTTGTGGATTTGGACGAGTTCATTTCGCAGCCGAAACTTTTTGGTCCCACGCACGCCTTCCGCAAACAGAATGTTGATGTTTTTGTGCGCCACGCCAATAGCAATCTCGGGCACAATCTGGAATATCAGTTTGAGTGGGGCGACGGCAAAACGTCCAATTGGATTGATTTAAAATCGCAAAACAAAGAAAACATAACGGTGATCACGACGCCGGTCGGCGGCAGCGGTTTGCCGAGCAGCGGCCAACTTGTTGATTTTAATACGGGCAGCGTCTCGGACGTGAGTTTGGTTGTGCGCGGCGGCCAGTACCGAGGTTTGGTGGATGCGTGGAGCGGCGAAGAACCGTACACAGACACCGATGCCGCGGATATCTTTACCAACATCCTCAATTGCCAGGGCGCCATCGGTTATGTGAATACGCCGTCGGATGTGCTGACACTTGATTTTAGCGGTCTGGATCCGACCAAGCGTTATATCATCGCATTCTACTCGAACGTGAATCGGCACGAGTGGCGCCAGGCCTCGCTGGTGACGTTGAGCGGCGCCGAGTCCTTTGACAATAACAGTTCCATTGGCAAGGATCAGATGGGTAATCCCATCGCCCTGGATAGCGGCGCGCCAAACACAAAGTTGCCGTCCGATAACACGCAAACGGGTTATGTGGCGCGATTCAATAACATCGTGCCCGGCAATGACGGCGCCCTGACGGTCAGCATCGGCTACGCCGGTGAGGAAGGATACGAGTTCAAAGGCAAGTATGCCAGCGCGGTGATGCTGCAGGAATTTGATCCAACGACCAATCTGATCACCATGACGGCTTTTAATGATTTGGCCTGGGATGAGAATTTTTATTCGCACTATTATAGCAACTCGGGTGCGTACCTTATCCGCGCGCGCGCGCGTTGTAAAACGCATCCGTCGGTTGTCTCGTCCTGGTCCGACGTCCACAGTATTGTCATCTCCGGTTGTACCATCTCCACAACGTTGACGGATGGCGCCAATGCGTCCATCAGCAAAACGCCGGATGCCGCCGATTACGACTATGGCTCGATGATTACGCTGACCGCCAATGCCGAGAAAAACTGGAAATTTACGCACTGGGATTACAATCGCACCGACACGCTCGCGACCAAAGTTGTTATGGCGAATGATCACAAAACGTTCCGCGCCAACTTTGCCTTTATCACGCTGGTGGAAAAACGCGATGATGTCATTCCCAAAGAATTCAGCCTGGGACAAAATTATCCGAATCCGTTCAATCCGATCACCACGATTGAATACGATGTGCCGACGGCCGAACATGTCAGTATAAAAATTTACGACATCCGTGGGCGGCTCGTCCGCGAGCTGGTTGATATGCAGCAGCCGGCCGGCCGCTACAAGGTGACGTGGGATGCGACCAATTCGGTCTCGCGCAAAGTCTCAACAGGAATTTATTTCTACACCATCAACGCCGGTGATTTTAATTTGACCAAGCGGATGGTGCTCTTGAAATGATCGGGCGCGGGAAACAGGAATCCGGAGACCAATTATTTTTCCTAGTCTTCAGATTCCTGTTTCCGGTCTCCTGCATTTTGACAGTTTTGCGCTATAAATTAGAGTCTACAAGTCATTACGAATAATCGCTGTGCGGCGATTACCCTCATCTTTAGACACGCTCCTTTTGCCGGTTCTACCGCAAGCTCACCGCGTAATGACTTTTTTCATTTATAACAATTATCAAACAAAAGGGATGCTTTCGATGAAAATGATTCGATTCTGGGTTGGGTTTGTGTTTGTGTTTGTTTTTTCACTGGTCTTGACAACAATAGCAAACGCACAAGCGCCGTCACATCGGCGTCAATTGTTCCGCTCTTTTTTCTGGCAAGAAGAAGAAAACGA
The DNA here is from genome assembly GCA_964432185.1 of uncultured Cytophagia bacterium. Taxonomy (GTDB): domain Bacteria; phylum Zhuqueibacterota; class Zhuqueibacteria; order Residuimicrobiales; family Krinioviventaceae; genus Kriniovivens. The sequence continues at coordinate 3,669 of CAYSNA010000093.1, read as the reverse complement.
GTTTGCAAAAATTGAAAATATAAAGGGCAAGTTTTCCGATAAGGGATGGCAGTCCCTGGTTTCCGGTTACGACGGCAGCCGGCTCCTGATTACGATGAAAAATCGTATGCCGCAATCGGCAACCCTGGAATGGACGCTGAAAAATTACAATCCGCCAAAACAATGCAACAGTCCGCGCGAACATTTATTTTTTATGACCAGCTCGGAGAACGATCAGGAACGCTATTATGATGACGGCTCCTGGTTTTATCTTCGTACCGGAACTGCTTATGTGAACAGCGATGGTACAAGTTCCATTAAAATTGATGTCGGTTCCAAAGGTACTGATACGCGCTCGGAACGTTTCGTTTTTGAGAACATGAAGTGGGATGTCAACGCGACCTATTGGTTCAAAATTATTTACGACAACTATTACATGTGGATTTATTTTAACGATCAACTGCTGATCACGCTGGATTTTCCCGGCCAGGTAAAGCGGTTTAATCAGATTTCTTTTGCCGGAGATGGCGAGTATCCATCCATCGCCGGTCCCATCTTTTCCGATTTTTCTATTTCCACCTATGATAACCAGATGTACTATCTGGACAAGACCAATACCAAAAACGCCATTGGTCTCGGCGCTCCCGGGCATGGCGGCCACGGCATTGCCGTTGGCGATGTGAACGGCGACGGGCTGGATGATTTGTACCTTGGCAATTGCGTTCAAAATCAGTGCTTGCGTGATATACTTTATATCCAGCAACCGGACGGTACGTTTAAGGATGAAACCTTTGAACGCGGCGTTTTGGATGAATGCTGCAGTCATGGCGTAGTCCTTTTTGATGCCGACAATGACGGCGACCTTGATCTGTTCAATGCCAATACCTGGGAGCCGAATCAACTCTACATCAATGACGGCGACGGTTATTTCACTGAAGAAAGTTTTGCCCGCGGCATTGAGAACATAAACGGCGAAACGCGCGGCGCCGTGGCTTTTGATGTGAACAATGACGGCTACATCGATATTTATGCGGTCAACTGGGGCATGAAAAATGAGATGTATATCAACAAAGGCGACGGCACATTCAAACGCGAGTATCGCGGCGCCGAAGGCGATGTCGAAGATACGGAGAAAATCGGTACCCAGGGCGTAACGGTTGGCGATATTGACAACGATGGCGATTACGACATTTACATCTCAAAACGTGATTCTCAGAATGAACTCTATTTGAATGAAAACGGCAATTTCCGCAACGTGGCTAATGAGCGCGGCGTTGCCGTGGGTGACCGTTCCGACGGCGCTACCTTTGCCGATTTCGACCGCGATGGCGATATGGACCTGTTTGTCGCCAATACGCGAATTCCCAATACTCTCAACAAAATCTATTTATATGTTTTTGAAAACACCGGAAACGGTTATTTTGCGGATCGAACCATGGATTTCAGTCTGCCCATGGAAGGTTTTACGCCGCTGTTGTTTGATGCCAACAATGACAGCCATCTCGATCTCTATCGACTGCGCAACAACGACTATGATCGTGCATCGGTGGCTGTACTGAGTCTGGGAGATGGCACCGGAAAATTTCAATCTGCCGGTTATAACGGCGCGACCATTATCGGCGCGGATGCCCGGTCGGTTGTCGCTCATGATTTTGATGCGGATGGGGACCTCGATCTCTATGTCACAACAAAGTTGTTTGAAAATATTTATTTGGAAAATCGATCGGCCATTGCCTCGAATAACTGGATTGAAATTTCCACCATCGGCCCCAAAGGTGATATTGGCGGCATTGGCAGTAAAATTGATATTTACAAGGCCGGTCAGCTCGGCCAATCGTCCGGTTTGCGTGGGCACCGTGAGGTTGTGACGCAACAGGGCTATTTGAGCGGCGGCTCTTTTATTCAGCACTTTGGTTTGGGCGACCATACATCGTGTGACGTGCGCGTGACGCTGACTGACGGAACGGTCATTGAAGAGCGTAATGTGCAGGCCAATCAGCGTATCGTCATTGCCGGCGAGCAGTCGTACAAAGTCATCAATTATGTATCCGGTAACAACCAAACCGGCGTGGTCAATCAGGTGCTGCCGCAGCCGTTGCGCGTGCGCGTTACGGACCAGGACGGCGTTCCGGTGGCCAACGAGACGGTCACGTTTGTGGTAACGCAGGGCGGCGGTTCCATTGACGGCGCCTCAAGTGTGCAAACGGACGGCAATGGCTACGCTTCCGCCAATTTCCGCCTGGGAGCTGCCGAGGGGCAACACCTCGCCGAAGCTCGTTTGAACAAGGCGGTAAATTCACCGATCCAGTTTAGCGCCACCGCGAGTGCCGCTTCTCTGGTGCTCACCAAGGTATCCGGCGACAACCAGATGGCGTCTGTCGGGACGGGTTTACCGCAACAACTTACGGTGCAAGCTGCCTATGATAATGGATCGACCGCGCCGAATATCCAGGTGACTTTTTCGGTCATTTCCGGCGACGGAACGATAAACGGCAATCCAACCGCCGTAAAGATGTCGGATGAATTCGGCCGCGCCTCTGTGTCCTGGACGCTCGGCACGGTGAGCGGTCAACAGGTCCTGCGCGCGTCCGTGCCCGGCAGCTCGGTTGATTTTTACGGTACCGCCACGGCCGGCAATCCTGCGACGCTCATCAATATTAGTGGTGACGGACAAACGGTAACGCCCGGCCAACCGTTCCCGCAACCCTATGTCACGCGCGTCACCGATCTTTACGGCAATCCGGTTCCGGGGCATTCGGTCAACTTTAGTGTGACCGCAGGCGGCGGCTCTATAAATGGTGCGACGCAAACTACGGCCACCACCGATTTGCAGGGTTATGCCGGCGTATCGTGGACGCCGGGCCCCTATTATGGCGCGCCGAACAGACTGCAAGCAAGTTCTGTCTATCAAGGCATTGGACTCACAAATTCTCCGGTCATCTGGTTTTATCCCGGTGTTGATGTCAGTGCGACGAATTCAACCGTAACGGCGACATCGCCGGTTCCGGCGAACGGCGCCAATACCTCGACTATTCTCGTTACCCTGCGGAATGCGCAAAATCAACCTGTTGGCGCTGGGCTAACGGTTGATGTACTCGCCAGTGGTTCCGGAAATACGCTCAATAGTCCCAATGCAAAAACCGACACCAATGGTCAGGTCACCGCTTTTCTCAGCAGCCTTGTCGCGGAAACAAAAACCATCACCGTGCTTGTAAAGGGGCTGGACCTTGAATTGGCTACACATCCCACCGTGGTATTTCAGCCCATCAACCAAACGCCGGATAAAATTGAGATTGTTTCCGGCAATAATCAAACTGTTCCGGTAACGCAAAATTCGCTGCCGCTGGTGGTGCGAGTTCTCGATACCCAGGCGCGTCCGATGATCAATTACGATGTTACGTTCGCCGTCAAAGCCGGTGAAGGCACGCTGAGCGGTCAGACGGTCAAAACCGACATAGACGGTATGGCGTCGGTGCTTTTTCAAACCGGCAGGCAGGCCGGCATCGTCTCGCGCATTGAAGCGAGCGCAGCCAATACGACCAATTCGCCGGTGACCTTTAATATCACCAGCGTGGCAGGTGATGCGAAAAGTCTGGTCATTGTTTCCGGCAACAATCAGCAAGGCCCGCCGAATGCCGCACTGCCGCAACCTCTGGCGGTCCGCGTGCAGGATGTCTATCAAAATCCGGT
>CAYSNA010000092.1:0-14389 GCA_964432185.1 uncultured Cytophagia bacterium | reverse complement strand
ACTTTGAATAGCAGGCGTCGCGGTATTTATGACGCATGGCTTGCGGACGAAACAGCATCGTAGACATGATGCTCTCAGATCCAGATTGAATGATAGTGGTGGATCCTTTAAGAACCTTTACACAAGATAACATAATTTTTGAAAAAAACAGCTTTTTTTTCAAAAATATCCGGCACAATAGAATCCGCAGGTGAAGCGCATTGAGAAGCGGCAGGATCGAATTCTGTTGTGCGGTGTTGCTGACTCTTAACGAATCAGCAACATCTTTTTGTATAACGTCTCTTCTCCGGTCTTGATGTGAAACAGATAAACGCCAGAGGCGACGGCGCGACCGTCGCTTGTGGTGCCGTCCCATTTCACCTGCACTTCGGACGCGCTGACAACTCGGTCCAAAAGAATATCGACCTGATGGCCGAGCATGTCATATACCGCGACTGTGAGGTGAAGCGGCGCCGCAAGTTTTATGGTGAGCACCGTCTGCGAGTTGAAGGGATTTGGAGCAGCATGCGCCTCGATGAGCGGAGACGAGCCGGGCGTTTTTTGCACGTCCAGCGGCGCCCGTAAGGCTGTGAGACGAAGCGGGCCCGATTCGACCTTAAATTTGTAAAATTGATGATCCTCGCCGGCCCAACTGACCGGTGTATCACTGCCAATAAAATAACCGCGCCGCCACACAATAACACCGTTCGCTTCAATGGCGTTGACCGGTTCATGTGCAAAAGCGTTTTTGGGAATTCCGACAATCGGCGTCGTTGCCGGCGGGAACTGGACATCAACGACAAAATGGTCTGGTTCCGTTTTATTCACGCGGACGGTAATATCTCCTTTGATCGACGGCACGAGTGCATCCACGTGTTTCAAAAAGCCGAGTTGCGGCATAACCTGAAAGCTCTCATAGCCCGGAGTGATCGGCGCGACACCGACGATATACTGAAACAGCGATTTCAGCGGCGCGCCGGACCAGGCATGGTTGGACGAACCGATCCACCAGAACGCTTCCCATAATGTCGTAGTTTCCGGATATTTCACCATGGGACCATATTTTTCTTTTATTCGATTGAGCGCGACATTTATGGCGCCCATTTTACACAGCGCCTCGATGATATAACCCTCCATATACGGCCCGGAATATTTGTAGCGCTGCAACAGGTTTGTCAGGGTGTCATATTTTTCGATTCCGGCCAGGCCCGATAGCACCACCAGCCCATTGGCGCGATCATCGACAAACTGTCCCGAACGATAGGCGTCTCCCTGCCAAAAGTTTTGGTCAAAATGTGCCGAGATACTGTCCATTCTTGCCTGAATTTCCGGGATATCATTCACATGACCGGTGAGCTGCGCCATGGCTTTGGCCGATTTCAGCGCCATATAATACCACGTGGTTTCGATCAATACATGATCGACATTGCTCCCCTGCCCGTTCCAGGTAGCGCGCGGCTGGATGCGCCCATTATCAACCATGTGCCACACATTGAGATAATCCTTGATCGCCGCATAGGAGTGTTGAATCGGCGCCAGGTCGCCGGTGTGCTGGTAATAGGTCATCATAATACCGATGTCACTGATGGCGTTGAGGGATTGTGACGCATACTCGGTCAAATCGCTGCCGGGCGCCAGACCTTTGAGTAGCGGGCCGTCACGCCAGTTGACAAACTCGTTTACACATTTCTGTGTCAACACATCACTGCGTCGATCCAGGAGAAAAAAGGTCAGCGGGATATAGGTCGCCACGTCACCGATCCACTGGCCGCGCTCCCGATCGGGACAATCCATATAGTTGTCGCGCATACAGACATAAAGCGTGCGTTGTGCTTTTTCGGCCAGGGTGTTGTAAAACTCGTCATCACACAAAAACGAACCGGCAAATGTGGTGGCGTAGCCGGTTTCGCGGTACTTGAGATCAAGTATGCGCACCCCGGCGGGAAAGTCGTAAACAACATGTTCGCCATTCTGCCACGCCGGCATTTCAAATTCCTGTTGACCATCTTTGGTGATGTATTCGGCGCGCTGGCCGTAATACCCGCCGACGTCATAATGATCGGTTTGGATTTTAATTTTTTGCCCGGCAGCCGCATCAATTTTAAAATACGGCGTAACCTGTGCGTTATACGGCAGCTTTGCCCAAATCGGTGTTCCATCGCTTATCGTCGGTATATCATCAGCATTGGCAAAGGGCAACAGCCCGGAATCTTCCCACAGCGGAATCGGGCGTTGAACGAGCTCATTCCACGGTTGACACGGCGGCACGCCTTTTTCAACAGCATTAAACCACAGCGAATCATCATAATCATTTAACGTCCAGCCCGGCATATCCAGTCGGGCATCAAAACCAATGTTCCAGCCGCCGTACAGATAATATCGATTCCCCGCATTCAGTTGAAACGGCACATAACCGTACGCCGGGTGCACTTTGAGCTTCCAGGTCCTGTCACTGGTCAGGACAAAATCGCCCATATCCGACTGAAAGAGCAGGCCGCCCTGACCGCTATCCACGTTGTTGCGGCCCTCATTGCCCCAGTACCACACCAGAAGGGCGATGGTGTTTTCGCCCTTGTGCAAATAGGATTGAATATCAACCTGATCAAAATAGCCGGATGTCGGCGTTGGGCCACGGTTGAGTCCGCCTTCGAACACCACGAGCTGCTCATTTATGGTCAGCCAATATTTGGAATCGACGGCGATTAATGCCGACACCCGGGAGGGAATATCCTCAAGCGAAAAGGATTTCCGAAAACACATCCAGGTGTTCGGCGGCCCTTCGGCCTCGTGCCAAATCCAGTTGGCCGTCCAGGTCACCGGAGAGGGATTGTCTTGCGACAAAGCGCTTGGAAATCCAATCAATAAAAATAGTGAAAAGAGAATTACAATTTTCGGCAGCACGGTGTCCATCCACAACATTTAAACAAAAAAGGCGAGAAATTGACCTCGCCCCTTGGTTTTAATTCATAAAAGCAAAACTACGCCTTGGGCAAAACCCACGGTTGACGGTACTCGTAACTCAACAACTCGTTGGCTTTGTCACTGTTTTTGACGATCTCCTTGTCGCCGTCCCATATGAGGCGTTCCTGCGTGCGATAGGCGATATTGCCGAGCAGCGAGATGGCTGTGGAACGATGGCCAATCTCGATATCGCTTGTCGGGAGAGTGCGGGTTTTAATCGAGTCGATAAAGTTTCTCGCGTGGGCATCGTTGCCGCTGTCGCGCGAATTCATTTTCATCGGCGCGCCGTCCGGCAATTTGTTGCGGTCAAATCGTCCGCCCTCTTGCGGCATAATTTTGTAGCCGCCGCGGTCAACAAACAGGCTGGCGTTTGTGCCGTAAAATTCAATGCCGTAGCCCTGGCCGTCAATGCCGCGCGCATTGATTTCCTGATTTGAAAAGGTCAGCACAAAATTATCAAACTCGTAGGTCACCTGAAGCGTGTCCGGCGTCTCCCGATTGTCTTTTAGAAAATATTTGCCGCCGGACGCAGTGACGACGTTTGGCGCATTTTCCTGCATGGCCCACAGCACGATATCAATCAGATGCACGCCCCAATCGGTCATCATGCCGCCGGCATAATCCCAGAAATATCGAAATGTGGACCACTGATCGCCCACACCAAAACGATTGATATTAAACGGCCGTTTGGGCGCCGGGCCGAGCCACATATCCCAATCCAGAGTGGCTGGTGGTTCGCTGTCCGCTGGATTGCCGATACCGCCCGGATAGTCATTGCGGTTAAACCAGGTGCGCACCAGGCTGATGTCGCCCAGCACGCCGCTTTGTACGATCTGCGAGGTCTTTTGAAAGACATCGGCGGAGCGCTGCATGGTGCCAACCTGAACGATTCTGCCGGTGCGTCGCGCAACCTCAACCATGCGGCGGCCTTCGGCAATGGTAATCGACGCCGGTTTTTCTACAAAAACATCTTTGCCGGCGTCACACGCCAACGTGGTTTGCAGCGCATGCCAGTGATCCGGCGACGAAACGACCACCGCATCGATATCTTGCCGATCCAAGATATGACGAAAATCTTTATATCCCTTGACACTGCCGCCGGCCATCCGTTCGGCTTCCCGAACATGCGGTTCATAAACATCGCATACAGCAGCAATATTGACAAGCCCGGTGCCTTGCTGCACTTCAAGATTGTGGCGTCCCATGCGGCCGCAGCCAATGACAGCCACGTTGAGCTTTTCGTTGGCGCCCAGCACGTTGCGGCTCATCGCCGCGGTCAGCGTCGTGGCGGCGGTGGCCAGGGTTGTTTTTTTAACAAACGTTCGTCGATTCATTTCAGGCATATCGTACTCCAGATAGTGTTGTGCGAGTATTGTTCGCTCTTTTGTCACTTTGACCAGCAGATCAATTTAGAGATATATCGGTCTGCCATGCTTTTATGTTCGGCATTTCGATCAGCTCGCCGGATGCGGTCGGCAAATCGTACTTGACCGGACCGACTCGTGGCGCAAACCACCAATATTGGTCGCCGATAAAAAAGGGCCGGGTTGAATTCTGCGGATATTTGACATTGATTTTCATTCGAATACAATTTAGAAAATGGCCGGCGGGAACCTCGACATCTTCAATGGCCTCGATGAGATAATCCACGGTAATTTGATTGGTGGTGATGAGCGTATCAAGAACCTGCGTTTCAATGCATTCAACATTATCCGACTGGCCGACTTTGGTCGAATACGGCGCGAAAGGTAGCGGAGGATCAAAAGAAACGGTGGGCAATAATTTTGTTTTCGGCTCGTAAGCGTGTAAATAAATCTGGCCCTTTATCAGATTGTACTGCTCCTCCCACAGCTCAACGTCCAGGGAATCATAATAGGTAAAGGTCACCAGTTTATCGCCCACCTCTTTGCTGACGTCGGTAATCTGCATTTTATAAATTTCGCCGTTGAATACCCATTTGTATCCCGGGTGAATCGGGAAATAATCCGTAGGATTGAAGCGGTTCTGCCGTCCGGAACAATCCAAAAAGAAAAACACTGCGGCAAGCAGCAGACATGAAACGGGTCGAATAATGTGGTCGATTTGGTTCAGAAAATTAGCGCCGGCTTTGATGAGTCGAAAAAACATAGGCCTTTTACATCGTTTGGGTTTTTCAAATGTAGATATTTTTTTTCTTTCAAAAAAGAAGATTTTCCAAAACTGACCGGACCGTTCAAATTAATTTTGATTTGTTGTTCTCGATCTTTATTTTGCACCCTACCGCTACCGCAAATTGTACTCAGCACAAAGGAGATGCTCACATGCACGTTAGTTTTTCACGCGGTGCCGCAGCACTGCTACTTGCTGTCGTTTTGGCCGCCACAACCTTCTCGGCAGATCTTGTTCGAGTCGCCCCCATTACCAATAAAATTCTCATGCTTGAATTTGATGAAGGCCATATCGATTATTTCGGCTATGGTCAGGATCGCTACAACGGCAATAAAGTGTATTATAGTGCGCTAAACGTCAATGCGGCGAAACAGACAACCAACTATAGCCTGGTCAGCGCCGATGATGATTTTTATAAAACCGCGCGCCAGCCGCTCACCATTGGCCGCAAAGCCAAGGGAGTGGATTTTCATAACCTTTATGACAATAGCAATCCCAAAGACATCAAAACGCACTGGATTTATATTGAGCTGCCGCAGGCGCTTAAGCAGGGAAAAAGTTATACGCTAACGCTGAAGGAAATTGCCGGCAACACCAACCAGCACTCTTTTGTTTTCGATGTCAATAAATTGATGTCGGAAACGGTGCACGTCAATCAAATTGGCTTTGTGCCGACATCCACCAAATACGCCTACCTGTCGCATTTTATAGGCGACTTTGATTCGGAGAAACATGCCAAAGGCGGTCTTTCACTCGATGATCTGGCCGGCAGTTCGTTCCATGTCATCCGCCGTGCCGACAATCAAACGGTGTACTCGGGCGAGATCAAACTTCGCACACGAAAAACCAACCAGGAATTTAAACACGATTCTTTTAACAATCCCAATCCCACACGCGCGGATGTCTGGGAATGTGACTTTTCTGAATTTACCGGAAGTGGTGAATTTAAAATAGTTGTCGAAAACATCGGCTGCTCTTTTCCATTTGAAATTAAAGATGATGTTTATCGGGAGCCGTTTTATTATACCATGCGCGGGCTATTTCAACAGCGCGCCGGCATCGAAAAGGATTTGAGCTACATTGAACCCGGCCTGATTTATCATCGCGACCATCACACGGATGATGACGGCGTGGTGATGAGGATGTCATCCAACAATAAGAACGTCGAGGGCGTCTGGGGCTGGTACCACGATGCCGGCGACTGGGACGGTTACACCTCACATAAACGCGTGCCGCTCGGACTGCTCATGCTGTACGATTTGGCGCCGCAAAATTTCGGCGATGGCGACATCCCGAATCGTTATAAACGTGCCGCCGATGATACGGAATGGACTGAAGAAGCGGGCAACGGCATTCCCGATCTTTTGGATGAAGCCATGTGGCTGATCAATTTTTACCGTCGCGCCAAAGATGCACTGGTCGCTCAAGGGCTCGGGACTGGCGGCGTGCCCGGCTATGTCGGCGTGGATGCCGGCGCCGAGATGCCGGCCTGGGAAGACAAACGCGAGATGAAACTTGACGATGAAAACGCGGAAATGACTTTTGCGTATGCCGCGTGCGCCGCATGGCTCGCCCTCTGTCTGGATCAAGTGAATAGTGGTCAAGCGCATCCGCAAAGCGCCGACTGGATTAGCGAAGCGAAAGCAGCCTATACCTGGGCACAACAAAAGGGCACCAACTACCAGATGCAAGCGATCGCCGCGGCAGCTTTGTACCGTTACACAGCCGAATCAAATTATCAGGATGATTTCAAAACGGCGAAAAGCAAACACGGCAATTGGAAGGAAGGTTTGTGGAGTTCCATACCGGATTGGATGTTTGCCGCGACCTGTTTTGCCAAGATTCCTGACAACCATCCCGAACTGGATATAGCACTGCGCAATACATGCAAAAATGACATCATCAGCATGGCGACCTCCGAGACAGTCAACACAGCGAGCGTGCGCGGTTTTCGTCTGGGTGCCGCTGAATGGATCAACAACATGCTCGGCATTTTTTCCGCACCGCACACATCGCTCGCCGCCGTGGCGTACAAGCTATCTGGTGATGATAAATTTCTGCAAGCCTGTTATAATACGTCTGATTACCAATTGGGCGGCAATGAACTCAATCAAACGTACATTAGCGGCCTGGGCGACAGACCTGACCCAGCGCCGTTTCGTCCGGATGCCTGGTTTATGATTGATTATAACAGCCAGGTCTATAGTAATCCGATTTTTCCAGGCCTGTTGCCGTACGGTCATCATAAAGATTGCGACTGGATGGCCGGTTGTGATTATACCTGGGTTGGCGATGAAGATTATTCCCGTTCAACAGCGTATCCATCCATTAAAAATTTCCCCGATGCCGAGGCGAGATTTTGGAACCGCAACAGCATTGCCGGCAGCGAATACACGGTGCATCAAACACAAATCCAGGCGATCTTTGCGTATGGATTTTTATGCGCGCCGTACAGCTCACCATATGTTGCCAACGATGCGCCTACCGTGGCCATCAACTTAACGGACGATGAAGAGGTGCCGGTGGATGCCGTCAAGGTGTTGAGCGTTAAAGCGTCCGACGATACCCGCCTCGTCAAGTATTACTATAGCTGGCACTACATTGGAGAAAGCGCGGATGCGGGCAACAATTTTGCGTTCAACTGGGATGTGAGCACCTATCTGGGGATCCGGGCGCGGCAAAAAGTAACGATCACCGCGGTCGCTTATGATAATCGTGGAGTAATCTCCAGGCCCACGGATGACGGGGATGCTGAGATCAAATTTGTCGAGGGTACGGGAGTGAATTTAAAAGATGACGCTTCTTTGATCCAGCCATCCTATCGCTTGTATCCGAATTATCCGAATCCGTTTAATCCGCACACGACCATCACCTATTCGCTCGCGCGACAGGATCATGTTAAATTGACAGCCTACGATCTTCAAGGTCGGCAAGTGGCGATTTTGGTGAATGAACCAAAAGAAAAAGGCGTGCATTCTTTGACATGGAATACCGACGGTTTGGCGAGCGGACACTATTTTGTGACGCTTAAGAGTGAAAATTATATAGAGACAATCAAAGTGACGCACTTGCAATAATCGGTCGCTAGTTGCACTTTGCCGTTCGCTATTCGGAGCAAATATCCCAGACACGGAAAGCGAACGGTGGAGTGCGCTCGTCTCTTATGTCATCCGCCCTTCCAAGACATCCACCAGCCATGTCAGCGCCTCCCGCATATACCAGCCATGATCCAACAACCCTTCAGCTTTTTGGATGGCCTGTTTCATGTGCGGGATAGCCGGGCGCGCTTTTTCTCCAAGGGCCACAAGAATTTCGGCGGCATGCAAATTGGTGATGATATCCCGCTTCATCAAACCAGCGGCAAGTATTTGCACGCCTTCATAGTCCAGGCCGACGTAACAACAGGCCTCCGCCGCGGCGAAGCGCACCCACGGCCATTCATCGTTGAGCGCGTTGTTCAGCTCCTCGCGTGCCGGTCGGGCTTGTGAACCGAGCGCGGCTAACGCCGTGGCAGCCCAGTAGCGGACGGCCGAGTCCTCATCCGATAATGCGGTTTTCAGATCGTCCAGATAATCCGGGCCGCGGCCAACCATATCCGCGATTTTTAAAATCTTGGCCATCGGATAGATGGAATCATCCGAAGCAAACTCGTACGGCATTTTGCCCTTGGCGCGATGAATCATATCAGTTTCATGCAGCAGCGACAGATCGCGCGTCTGCAGCATCCAGTCGTACAATTTCTGCCGCATATTGTGCAGGCGTTCGGTGTGCTCCGGATCATCGGCAAGATTCCTCATGCCAAGATAATCATCTTTGAGGTTGAATAATTCTTCCGCCGGTTTGGTGGGCGCCATCAACCAGGCGGCATCGCCTTTGAGTTTTCCTTCTCGGTGCAATCGGCGAATCTCTTGACGTATCGGCGTCAATTCCGAATAAAAACTGCGCTGCATGCGCGGCCGGTGCGGGAAAAAGTTGCGGATGTACTGCCACTCGCCATCAATGATGGTGCGGCTCATTTCCAGCACCTCATCCACCCTGTCACGAATGGCAAACACTTCCGTTCTCGGTTTGGATTTATATTTACCAAGAAACGCCTGGCCGTGCCATTCTTGCGGTGGTTTCACGTCCGCCAGACTTAGAACCGTTGCCGGCAGATCAACAAAACTGACGAATTCATCCGAGGTCCCGCCGGGTTCAACGGGCAGCCAATGTTTGTATTTGTCAGGGCACCGCACAATGAGCGGCACATGCAAACCGGTCGTAAACAGCCAGCGTTTGCCGCGCGGCAGCCCGGTGCCGTGATCCGAATAGAAAAAGACAATAGTATCTTCGGCCAACCCGTCCTCATCAAGCTGCTGCAACAACTCGCCAACCTGCCGGTCCATCAACGTAACCTGATTGTAAAACGCCGAGATATTTTTCCGTACGCGCGGCGTATCGGGATAGTACGGCGGCAACGGCGCTTGCGCCGGATCGTGGCGTTCCTCCGGTTTCAATTGCGCCACAACCTCATCATATTCCTTGCCCTCTTTGCGCGTTTGACTTTGATGCGTGGTCATAAAATTAAAAATACTGAAGAACGGCTTGCCTTCCGGGCGCTTGCGCCAGTGTGCCGTGTTGCTGGATTCATCCCAAAAAGACGCCGGCGTTACAAAATTATAGTCTTCTTTGACATTATTGCTGCAATAATAGCCGGCGGCGCGAAGATACTCGGGATAGCCCTTGACTTTTGGCGACAACGGCATGATACCGCGCAAATGCTGGGTGCCCAGAGAGCTGGCAAAAATCCCGGTGATGATGCTCGACCGGGCCGGCGTACACAACGGGGCGTTGGCGAAACATTGTCTATAACGCACACCATCACGCGCGAGTTTGTCCAGATTAGGCGTTACGGCGTACTCATCACCAAAACAACGCACGGTGAGACTCATATCCTCGGCCGTGAGCCAAAGGATATTCGGACGTTCTTTTTGGTGTGAACACGATGCGACCGTTCCAAGAACGGTGGCGGACGCTAAAAGGGTGGTGGAATTTTTAATAAATTGTCTGCGGTTCACGTTTCCCTCAATTCAACTCATAAACTTGAAATTTCTGAAAATATCCAGCTTTCAAATATCCTGTCAAGACTTGCAATGTTCTCTGTCGCACACCTTAGAGGTGTACGACAGGTAGGATTGACCTCATTTCAGCAAAAGACATTTTTTCTTTTGCGCGCCGCTTTCCGTAACGATACGCGCAATATAGGCGCCGGAACTGTGTCGAGCCGCATCCCAGACAATGTGATGCGCACCGGCAGGCTGTTGACCGAGCGGCATCGAGTCAACTTTTTGGCCAACAATATTATAGATCGAAATCTCGACGTTTTCCGTCTTATCCAACTGATAAAAAAGACTGGTTGTGTGATTGAACGGATTGGGATAAATCGACAATCCAAAATCCGTCGGCACCATGTCGTTTTTGTGATTAACCGCTAAACCCGCGTGCTGTATCCACGCGGTCCAATTCGCGTCCACGCCCCATACCAGCGCCGGACGGCCACTTTCAAACGCGCCAATATCGGGCGCAACGCCCTCATAGTTATCGTTAAAATTTGCGATCACCTGACCCTCATCATGGCCCCTTGTCCCGGGCGCAAGGAAAAACTCGAGCGGACCATTTGATGGATCGTATGTCGGGCCTTCTAGCAACGCCAATTTTATGCCGTACGCTTCAATGCCCCGGATGTCCGGAATTTTCCCATTATACATATCATAATCAAAATCGTTCGACGGCACCGCATCCGCCATATTTATGCTGCTTTTATCGCCCGCATAATTATTTACATGCAAAATATTATTCCGTCCGGTGATATTGGTTTGATGCTTGGCATCGCCGGTGCATTGAAGGCCGCTCTCGCAGCCGTTTGTTTTGATATTCGATTGTCCCCACGGCGATGGCGGCTGCGCGATTGTATTGTGGAAAACATTCATCTTGCCGCGAGTATACTCCGTATTCTCATTACCGAGTTTGATGAATGCGCCGTTGCGGGTATATTTGTTGACCGGTTCCGGCGCCCGCTGCGAAAAATACGACACGTTCCGAAAAATATAATTCGGCCCCAATGACGTCGTCGCCACACCGAGCGCCATATACGTCGAATCGAGCAGATTACTCCAGATGCGCACATTCATATTGGCGCCTTCGGCTTCAATGGCATCATCCCAACAATGGGAAATTTTATTGCAGTAAATATCGCTGTCGCGATTCGGAAAACCAGCGTAGCTGAAATTATGATATTCGCCCATTGAATCATTATAATAATGATCCTGATCGCCCCAAATTTCATTGTATCGAATGACATAATAACCGCGGCCATTGACCAGCGTGATGCCTTGCGGCCCTTCCGGGTGGCCGTCCTCTTCCCACGAATTGGCATCGGACCGCGGATTATGAATTTTATTGCGCTGGATGATGATCCGCTCCACACCGCTAGAATTGGAATAAATAGCGCTGTCAAAATTTTCGCCCCAGCCATCGGCCCCAACTCGGCCCCAGCCGCTGATGTCGCACTCTTCGATCACAACATCGTGAACATTGCCGAGCAAAATGCCGTGCTGCTTGGCGCCGCGCAGTTTGAGTCCTCGCAAAATAATCCACGATTTTTTTATGGAAACACAATACGACTCTTGATCCTGCACGTCGATAATCGTCTCCTGACCGTCAGGCGGCGCATAGAGGACATATCCTTCTTCTGCGGAACCACCTTCTTCAAGCTCCAACATTTGGTTCGACTCGCCCGCAGGCAATTCAACGATTTTCTTGATTTTAAAATTCTCATCCCACGTCGTGACCGTCAGCATCTCGTCCGTGCCGGATTGCAGCGACAGTTTTATCTCATACTCGGTTCCTGGATAAAGATTGACAATGCTGCCGCGATATTCGTTTGTACGCGATGAGGCGCCGCTATGCGGTTGATCATCAAACCACAAATTCATCGCCTGCTGCCAGTCAGCCGAACCGGCTTTGCGATAATACACCTCACATAAATTGTCTGCGGCGCCGTCATCCGGACTCCAATATAAGCCGATGCAATGGAACGTCGGCCGCGCTTCCGGGGGTGATGCGTTTAGAAATGATGTCATTAGCAACGTGGTTAGAACAAAAAAAGCACAAAGCTGCAAAAATCGCATGTTTTTTCCTCAATCGTTGTGAGTCTCGCGTGCCAGATGTGCCTTCATGAGCGCGAGCATAACAGCATATCGAAACCGGTAATTCGAATAGGACGCGCCGGTAACGCCGTCAATCTCCATGATGTTCTGTTTGTCCAGTAATTGCTGTTCGTAAATCGGATAGGACTCTTTCGGCGGTGTACCGCCGCCGTCCTTCATGTCCGTGTTATACTGTTCGTCATTTCGCTTGCCATGGCCATCACGATGAACTTCATCATAATCAACATTGATAATCTTTTCATCTTTTATCGTGATGGTCGCGGTGTGCGCATAATCAAACGCATCGTAAGGAGATGTTCCGCTAAACGTGCCATCCGGGCATCCTTGCGCGGAAACAGGCAGTGCGAATCCGTTGATGATCTGCTGAAAGGATTCGTCAATTTTGGGAATGTCCGTGACCTCAACGACGAAATGCAGACTGACCAGCGCTGATTTGAAATATTTATCATTTGGCCGGAATTGTTTAAACCGATCAAGATCATCAACATGCTCTGGACAGCACGAAATTAAAATTGATGCCAGGATTAAAAGACAGACAAGAATTAAATGACGCATATGATCTCCGGAATTTTCCTATTTCAAGAACACCTCAATCACCGGCACAACAACATCGGGCTGTTTCACCGGCAATTCGAGTGTCACCGTATTTTCTTTTTTCTCTTCCTGAAGCCAATGGCCAACGCGATCGACAACTTTGATTTCAGAGGCGTCATTTAACAACTGCGCGTACTTGATTTTACCGCCGTATCCCGGCAGATGCAGCGCCCTGAACGGCCACTCCATCACGTGGATGTACAGTCGATTCAACTCTTCATTATAGGTGAGGAAACAGTTTTGCGGCACGGCAAAGTCATCCGGCGCGGCCGTGCAGTTGTAGATGGAGCGGCCGTGATAGTTCATCCACTCCCCCATAGCCTCAAGCCGATCCATGGCGCGGTCATCAAACGTGCCGCGTCCGGTTGGGCCGACGTTGAGAAGCAAATTACCGCCCTTGCTGACGACCTCGATGAGCATGGCGACAAGCTGGCGCGGCGTCTTCCAGGAATCTTCATCGCGGTGATAGCCCCAGGATCCGGAAAACGTCTGGCAGGTTTCCCACGGCACTTTTTGGCCGTTCATGGTCACCCACTCTTGCGGCATAAACTGCTCCGGTGTGCGGAAATCCCAGCCGTAGGTCGTATCGAGCAAATCGAGGCGATCATTGACAATCACATTCGGCATTTTTTCCCGCACCATTTTGATGAGCTTTTCCGAGTTCCAGTCGTCGCGACCTTTGCCATCCGCACCGGGATAGGAATAGTCGAGCCACAGCACATCGATCTGCCCCAAAGTGGTCAACAGCTCTTCCACCTGTTTGTAGGCATAGTCGGCATATTTTTCCATATTGCGATCTTTATTTTTCTCGCGCTCGTCCTGGTTGTTGCGCATGGGATGCACGCGGTCGACGGTAAATTCCGGATGATGCCAGTCGATGAGCGAATAATAAAATCCAACTTTGAGTCCTTCGGCGCGAAAAGCCTCGACCATGGGTTTGAGCAAATCCTTGCCGTATGGCGTGTTGGTGGATTTGTAATCCGTGTATTTGGAATCCCACAGGCAAAAACCCTCGTGATGTTTGGAGGTGACGACAAAATATTTCATGCCGGCATTTTTGGCGGCTTTGGCCCATTCCGTCGGATTGTACAAATCGGGATTAAACGTATCAAAATAGATTTGATAATCCTCGTTGGAGATTTGCTCGCGATTTTTCACCCACTCATGTCGCGCCGCCTGCGCGTACAATCCCCAATGGATGAACATACCGAAACGGGCATCGGTCCACCACTCCAGACGTTCGGCTTTTTGTTGAGGCGTTTCCGACCAGTCGGCGGCAAACAACGACGAGACACATGCCAGTAGAATAACGATCCACAACATTTTTGAGAATTTCATAGGTCCTCCAGTGGGAATTAGATTTCACAAGTGATAGTCAACACTCAATAAAATTGGATGGAACAGAGGGTGTTCGAAGGATGAATATAAGATTAAAATTGAAAAAAGCAAAAATGAATTCGCCTGGAATGCCTTTTTATGCTCGTTTTATGCGATAAAGA
>CAYSNA010000091.1:0-14418 GCA_964432185.1 uncultured Cytophagia bacterium | reverse complement strand
CTCCAGGCAGCAAACCGCCGAACATAATGTCGATGGTCGCTCATCCCATGGCATCTTGAGGCTAAAAAAGGCGTCAACAAATCAGCCTAATGCAGCGCAGGCAAGCATGACAGTCAGAAAAAGAAAGGATGAGATGAGTCAGCTTTAAGTTTTTTTGAAACCGTCAACCTGGTCGGCAAGAATTTTTTCAATATCCCCAAGAATTTTTTCAACATCATCCAGCGATGTGTGCGAATACCACAGCCCCTGCGGATAGAGCATCACGTTCGGTCCCTGGTCGCATTTGCCCAGGCAACCGCTCTGTGACAAACGTACCCAGCGTTTCCAGCCGCGCGCGGCAATTTCCGTCTTTAGCACAGCTCGCAGCTCAATACCCTCTTCATCCCCGCATGATTTTCGTTCGCCGGCACGATCAAACGTGCAGACAAAAATATGACAAACATACGGGATTTTTTCTAATTGCGCCATAACTCCTCGCTTGAACATCCAGCTCAACTTTGACAAAAGATAAGAAATAGATCAAGTTTTTCAAAGAGAAAATGGTAACACTGCTGCGCCGCAGAATTGAACATCCACTTTCATCTGTGCTTGCGCCAAAATTTTAGAATTGTTACCTTGTGTTCGTTCACCAGCCATGAGAAAAAAATGCAAAATCCATCCGAGTTATTGCAGATTTCAATCGTATTTCTATTATTTATCATCATCATTTTTCTCTATCTACAAAATAGAAAATGGCAGTCAACGATGCTGAGCATGAAAAAAGATGATTCGACGCATGTGCTGTCCCAATGGTTGTCCGAGATGCGTGCGGGTATTGACCGAACGGCTGACATGATGACGCGACATCTCTCCAGCAGCAACGAGGCCATGAATCAGCGGCTCGATTCAACCGCGCAGCTCTTGCATCTGCTGAACAAAGATTTGGGGCATGTGCATGAAATCGGGCAGCAAATGCGCGAATTCCAGCATTTCTTTCGCTCGCCGAAAATCCGCGGCCGACTCGGCGAGAGCATCATGCAAGAGCTCATTTTGCAGGTCCTGCCGCATTCGATCGTCAGTTTACAGCATCGTTTTCAATCCGGCGTCATTGTGGACGCACTCATCACACTTGAAAACGGATCAATCCCCGTTGATGCCAAGTTTCCGCTGGATAATTTTCAAAAAGCCCAGCATGCAACCAAGGAAGAATTAGCGGTATATTTTCAAAAAGAATTTAAAAAGGATGTGCGAAAACATATTGCGGCGATCAGCAGTAAATATATTGTCCCGGGTGAAGGCACTCTCGATTTTGCTCTTATGTATATCCCGTCCAATACGCTCTATTACGAGATTATCTCGGACGATCTTTTACTCGAAGAGGCGGAAGCGAAAAATGTTTTGCTGGTGTCGCCCAACAGTTTCTACTATTTTTTAAAGCTTGTTCTGGCCGGCCATTACAGCAGCAAAATTGAAAAGACCACGGCGCGCTTTTTACAGCACGTCAACGCCTTTCAACAAAGCCTCAAAGATGTTGAAAGCGACATGACGACGTTGCTGACGCATGTCAATAATAGCCATAATGCGGCACAACGCGTGGCCAATAAAATTCAGGATGCGCAACGCAAACTGGATACCTTGATCAATATAAATGTGGAAAACTGAAGAGAGGATATTTCGCTATCGAAACATGGCCTTCAAGCTGCCCCATGTTTGGCGCGCCGAAGAGATTTGCGGTGATACGGTAACTGTTTTTTCATAGTTACTGGCGGAATCGTCCATATTGACAAACTGGATTTTGTAGTAAAAAGTGCGGTTGGAAGATTTAAAAACCGTGTTGTCAATATATTTATAAGTTCGCTCTCCTGAAGTGATGCCCTGTGCGGCCACAAAACCCACTTTGGAAAAAGATGTACCATCCAGGCTGCGGAGAATACGATAACCTTTTATGCCCTGCTCAGCCGTCACAACCCATTTTAACTCAACCTGATTCATACCGGCATCGGCACGAAATTCAGAAATTACAGCGCCGGCAAAGAGAATTGACGAAAAAAAGCACACAAAAATTATGGTGGATAGTGTTTTCATATCTTCCTAAACCTTTTTCTTCAAACAAAGTTCCATAATTCTCGTCTAAAAATCAAGGACTTTTTTTAAAATAGTTGGGATCCTATTCATCATCCAGTACTCGGTTTTTTATTGACATTGGCATAAAAGTTTCTAAATTGCTTCACACTATTTTGATCTCCACCGAACTGATAACCGAACTCTAGCAGCGGGTTTTATTTGTGTCGATGGCGTTCCCACAAAAACATCAGGTCGAGCCTTCCCTTGACAAGTATCTGCAGGAGATCAGCAACATTCCTTTGCTCACTCCGGACGAAGAAATTTCATATGCTCAACGAATAAAAAAGGGCGATCATGCCGCGCTGGATCAATTAACAAAAGCCAATTTACGATTTGTTGTCAGTATTGCCAAACAGTACCAAAATCAGGGACTCTCACTTGGAGATCTCATAAACGCCGGCAATTTGGGATTGCTCAAAGCAGCCGGTCGGTTTGATGAAACACGTGGATTCAAGTTTATCTCGTACGCCGTCTGGTGGATTCGCCAATCCATTTTACAAGCCCTGGCAGAACAGTCTCGGATCGTTCGTCTTCCTCTCAATCGAATTGGTCTGTTAAATAAAATTGAAAAACTATTTGGCGAACTTGAGCAGGTTTATCAACGCGAACCATCCACAAACGAAATTGCAGATGAACTAAAAATGCAGCCATCGGAAGTCATTGATGCGCTGTATAATGCGTCAAATCATCTGTCCATTGATGCCCCGTTTAATCAGGATGAAGAGAATAGTCTTCTGGACATGTTGGAAAGTGACGAAGACGCCTCCCCGGAAAGAACGCTCATCAAAGAATCAATGATGAAAGAGATAGAACGCATTCTGTCCTCATTAACAACACGAGAAGCACAGGTTGTTCGTTTATATTTTGGCATAGGCTGCGAACATCCCCTAACTCTCGAAGAGATTGGCGAAACGTTTGATCTCACACGCGAGCGGGTACGGCAGATCAAGGAAAAAGCCATTCAACGGCTGCGCCACAACAGTCGAAGCAAAATCTTACGCAAATACTTGGGTTAATTTGTATATTTGTAAGTATTTACAATAGATGTTTCAGGCAAGTTAAACATATTTTTTTACTTGACAATCCTTATACAAGTTATTATATTTGTTCTAAATATGACTATTTCACCCACCTAAATTGAATATTATTACCTGCCTGAGGCAATTTTGAGGGTAAGAACTGCGAGAACGGACATCATTTAGAGATGCAGCGAATATCAAACAAAGGAAAACTATGCACGGAAAGCGCTTGAAACTTATCTTTTTCTCGACAGGGGGCTCGGATGCAAAAGAGTATAGCTTAGGGTGGCAACAATTATCATTACTGTTTCTTGGATTTCTTTCTGTCTGCTTAATTTTTGTTTTTTCAGGACTTTTGTTATTTTCAGATGTTTTTCACGATGTACAAAACATCGATTTGAAGAAGCGCAACGCTGAACTAAAAAAAATGCTGGCTGATATTGAAAATAAAGTTGATAATCTAAAAACTGTTGTTGATGATATTGAAAAGGATGACCGGGATTTACGTGTCTTTCTTGACATGGATGATCCGGGCGACGACGCACGCAAACTCGGACGCGGTGGCCATCTTGAGCCTCAATCATTTTATTCAAAAACTGAAGATGAAGCGTTGCAAAATGCCAATCGCATAAGCTCGCTGCTTGATGAGCTCCAAGGTCGAATGAATTTTGCCGCCGATAGCCGTGAACAAATCGTTTCCAAATACAACGAAACCGATAAGACATGGCGGAGCATTCCATCTATCTATCCGGTTGAGGGACGACGACGCATTTCTTCCGGCTTTGGCTTTCGAATTCATCCCACCATTGGCACGCAACAGTTTCACGAAGGGCTGGATATTTCAGCGCCTCGCGGCACACCTGTATTGGCTCCGGCGGACGGTATAGTCGTAAAAGTCGTTCATAATTACCGTCCCAATCACAGCTTTGGTAAATATGTCCTCATCGACCACGGCAATGGCATTCAGACACGCTATGCCCACTTGCGAAATATCGATGTTCGACAGGGCGATAAAATTAAACGTTTTGATCAAATCGGCCGCATCGGCAGCACCGGTCGTTCAACGGCGCCTCACCTTCACTATGAAGTTATTGTGGATGGAAAACCGACCAATCCAATGCACTATATTTTTAATGATCCCGATAACGAAGAATCCATGTAATTTTTTCGTAAATATGCTCTTTAAAAGCCTGCCCTTTTAACGGCAGGCTTTTTTGTTTCTACTAATTATGATCCCCCAAAAAATAAAAATCATCGCCGTCTTTTGCCTGCTCCTCTTTTCCAGTCTGCCGGGTACGGAAACTCGGAGTGCTCTATTCCTGCAGGGCTTAGAACACAGCATTAACGAAAAGTACGATGCGGCTATCAGTCTGTTTTCCGAATGTGCTCAGGAAGATCCCGCAGATCCGGCACCACATTTTTTTCTCGCCACCATTTGGCAATCAAAAATGATGGACTTTGAAACACAAATGTGGAACGATACTTTCCTCGTGGAAATCGAACGGACCATTCACCTCTGCGAAACCTGGCTGAGCACTCAACCGGACAATCCGGATATTCAATTTTATTATGCTTCGGCATTAGCGTACAAGAGTTTCCACATTTCTCGACAGGGCCAATATCTCACCGGATTGCGTCTGGGTTTTCAGGCTGTGGAGCGATTAAACGAAATCGTTTCTCGCGATAGTTGTTATTACGACGCCTATCTCGGCATCGGCAGCTATCTCTACTGGAGAAGTTATCTGACACGCAAATTGACCTGGCTGCCATTTTTTCGTGATCAGCGGGAAAACGGTATCGAGCTCATCAAAATGTCCTATGAGCATGGTACGATTTCCAAATGGGCCGCTTTGTCGAATCTGGCGTGGATATACATCAAGGAAGAACGGTTTGAGGAAGCCATCACGTGGGCTGAAGCGGGACTAGCCAACTTTTCCAATAGTCGGTTCTTTCTTTGGCCGCTAGGAGATGCGCAATTTTACAAAGAGGATTTTGCCTCGGCATTGGCAACATACAATCAACTTTTGCAATCCGTCACGGCTGAAGAATTCAATAATCGATACAACGAAACAGTATTGCATTTGAAAATTGCCAAATGTTTGTATGAATTGAACAACTATGAAGAATCAAAATTTCATGCGCAGATGGTCTTGGAGATCGAACCGCATGCCGAAGTTCAGCGCCGATTGGAAGAGAAACGCGCGGACGCAAAAGATATTTTGAAACGCATCAAACGGATTTCCGAGTTGAACGCTGCTGCCATCGAATGAACAATTCGGTGAGCAGGACAAGCGCACACCACAGGGGAATCAAACTGACCGGCAGTTCCGGCCAAAATAATCCAATTTCAAACGAAAGCCATGAAAATGGGAAAAACCAATAATAGCCGTCAGCGAGATGTTTTTGAAAAAGATCGAGAAACAGGTGCAGCAGAATACCGGCGTTCAGATAGATCAATACCGGTTTTTTCAACGAGGGGTGCACCAATTCGGCAAATAACAGGCTGAAGAGAAAGAGAAAAACCGGCGTATGTATGGCGATGCTATAGGCGTAAAACTGCGGCCACAAAATATGTAGGGGACGCGCTAAAATATCCGGCAAAATAGCGCCGAGATAAAATAATACACGAAAACGTTGAAATGAAGAACGCCGCACGATAAAATAGGCCGCGGCTGTGTGGGTGATCAGATCCGGCATCAGGCGCGTTCCTTAAAATAAAAGTACCGCCAGTTGAATTGAAATCGCTTAAAAAAATAAACAGCGATTAAAATTGTCGGGATCACTGACAGCCAGATTTTGGCACGCCGTTTTTTTGCGATCCGCACTTCTTTTGCTTCGAGTCGATCCGGTTTATGAAAAACCGCCTTCAGGACGACAAATTCATTTAACGCCACATCTCTTTCCATTGACAAGACTCGCACCTCACTGCCCATCTGCCGAATGGAAAAACCGTTGTCATGGATTGTTGAGACCGTCGCTTCGTTGCCCACCACAATTATCGTTCCGTCATACAGCTCGGGATTTTCCAGGCACATTTGCAATGTGACCGCTGGATTAAAGGCGTTGCCGTACCACATTAAAAAGGCCAGGAGGAAAAGAAGAATGGCTATTCGAAAAAAACGCAGCATACCAACCTTTTACTTGTCGACAACACCGGAAAAAACTTCTTTGACAATATCGAGCAAAAGGCCGTGCAAATGTCCATTGGATGCAACCGTGTTGCCCGTGCGCAGCACCTCATCGCCGCCGGCAAAGTCCGTGATTGTTCCTCCTGCCTCGCTTAGAATGACGTAACTGGCGGCAACATCCCAGGCGTGCAAATCGAGTTCCCAAAAGCCATCATAACGACCGGCAGCGATATAACACAAATCAATAGCGGCGGATCCGGCGCGGCGGATACCACTGACGTTGTGAAAAATTCTTTTAAAAGAATCCTGATACAGATCAAGAAGATGTTTGATGCGAAAGGGATAGCCCGTGGCGAACAACGCCATTTCCGGTTGTGTGATTGAGGACACGCGAATGGGAATATCGTTCAGATAAGCGCCTCTCCCCTTTTCGGCATAAAACATCTCATCGCGCGTGGGGTCGTAAACGACGCCGAGAATAATGTCACCGTCATGTTCCAGGCCAATGGATACGGAAAAAATCGGCACGCCGTGGATGTAATTGGTCGTGCCATCGAGCGGATCAATGATCCAGCGATACCCGCCGGTCTCTTCGCGCATGCTCTCTTCGGCAAATATTTTGTGGTTTGGATAAGCCGTTTTGATGAGATCAATCACACAGCGTTCGGACGCTTTATCCACCTCGGTGACAAAATCAAATTGCGTTTTGGTTTCAATCTGGTCGCTCTTTAGCGTGCGGAAATTCTGCATTAATATCGCCCCAGCGTCGAGCGCCGCCTTGATGGCAAGCCGCCCCATTTCACTCTTCTGCATACGTAATCTTTTGCCTTCCCTTAAGTTCGACGACAGTGACGCCGGAGTCGCCTTCATTCCAATAACCGAGCCGAAATCCCGCGACCTGCGGATGTCTCTGCAAATACTGGCTGACATGTTTTCGGAGCTTGCCCGTACCTTTTCCGTGGATCACCTGCACCTCATTAAAACCGGCGAGCAGGGCTTCATCGAGAAAATGTTCCAGTTCCTTAATCGCTTCTTCGCCCAACATGCCGCGTATGTCAAGCTCGTTGGTATAACGTTTTTCGGACTCTAGGTTAAAATGAACATGGCCTTTGGTTTTGCGTTTTTTCTTGTTTTTGAGGAGCTCGTCCGCCGGTACCGACGCTTTGATGCCGCCGTCAAATTGTACCATAACGCGGCCTTTTTTATCGACATCACTGATGACCTGCCCGGTACCGCCTGTTGTTTGCCAGGTGACATAATCACCATTTTCAATCGGCTCATCGTCGACTGGCGCGCTTTTTTCAAGCGGAATTTCTTTTTTTATCTCTTCGATTTTTTCTTTTTCCTGCTGCAACTTGCCGCGCGCGACTCTAACCTGGTCCTGACGTGCATTGGATTCTCGAATTTCACGAATCGCCTGTTCAATTTTGGCATTGGACTCTTTGATCAAAGCTTCGGCCTCTTGCAAGGCCTGGCGTTTGATCGCATTGGTTTCTTTCTTTAGCGCTTCGGTTCGTTCCTGATATAGTTTGAGCAATCCCCGATATTCGGTTTCCTTGATACCGGCTTGACGCTCAAGTTCCTTGTATTTTTGTGTCCGCTCCTCCAATTCGAGCAGCAGGCCTTCGAGTTTATTTTTATGCAAACCGACCAAATCGCGCGCGCGGTCTGTCATCTCTTTCGGCAAGCCCATGCGCTGGGCGATTTCAAACGCATAACTGGAACCGGGCACGCCGGTGCGAAAATGATAGGTCGGCAGCAACGAGTTGACATCAAATTCAAGAGATGCATTTTCAACGCCTTCAGTACTAAAAGCAAAGGCCTTTAGTGGGCTTTGATGCGTCGTAACGATGGACAGCGCTCGTCGTTCAGTCAGGCGCTCCATCAAGGCGATCGCCAGCGCGGTCCCCTCCTCGGGATCAGTGCCGGCCGCAATCTCGTCCACCAGCACCAACGTTCGATCATCAGCATTTAAAGCAATCTCTTTCAAATCCTGCAGATGCGATGAAAACGTCGACAAGTCATTTTCGAGCGATTGCTGATCGCCGATGTTGGCAAAGATTTTGGGAAGCAGTCCAATGCGCGAATGCGGTTGCGCCGGAATGTGCAGGCCGCAACTGGTCATCAAGGCCATCAGTCCAACGGTTTTGAGCGCCACGGTTTTACCGCCGGCGTTCGGCCCGCTGATGATAAGCGTATGGACTTTTTCGCCCAGAGACACATCCATGGGCACGACCTGTTTTTCGCCCATGCGCAAAAGCAGCAGCGGGTGCCTGGCCTGCGCCAGAGAAATCACTGCCTCGTTTACCAGCTCCGGTTTGCCGGCATTCAGTGATTTTGACAATCGCGTTTTGGCATAGATAAAGTCGAGTTCAGCATACAGTTCCAGATTCTTCGCAATCGTTGTATACTCCTGTCGAATGTGCTCGGTCAACAGGCGCAGAATGCGTTCGATCTCTTTGGCTTCTTCAACATACAACTCGCGCACGCGATTGTTATCATCAACAACGGATAGCGGCTCGATAAAATAGCTCGACCCGGTAGCCGACTGGTCGTGTACAAGGCCTTTCACTTTTCGGCGATATTCATCTTTGACCACCAATACCAATCGACCGTTGCGAACGGAAATGACATTTTCTTGCAGCAAACCCTGTTCGCCGTAATTTTTCAGCATGGATTCCATCTTTTTGCGAGCCGAAACCTGCGCCCGCTCAATATTTTTTCGGATGGACGCCAGCTCGGGCGTGGCATCACTCTTGACCTCCAGCAGGGCCGTATCAATACATTTGAAAATGGCGTTTTCAAGATGTTTCAACGGCACAAGTTGACTGGTCAGTTGTTTCAGTACCGATATACGATCGTCGCGCTCGCGAAAAAAAGTGCTCAACAAACGCGTCAGGACAATAAAATGGGCTAGATGGCTGATGTCCTCAATTTGCAAAAGGCTGCCGATGATGCGGCTTTTTTTTAGAATAGACTGCAAATCCGCCAGCTCATCAAACGGCGGTGATTGCTCGTAATCGGTGAGAAGTCGCAATTCCGTTATTTGATCCAGAGAGAGCTCAACATCAGCAAGAGTAGAAAATGGCTTGATGGCCAAAGCCAGATCGCGACCATAGTGCGAAGCAGCCAGCCCGGCGAGGTGATCCCGGAGCAGGTCAAATTCCAAAGTTTTATAGAGGGAACTCAAGGTAAAAAATTACACCCTTAAATCTGTATGCAAAGTATTTTCACGTCAGCCGAGCCGCTTGAGCAAAGCCTCGACGTTCGGGACGTGTTCGGTAATGGTATCAACAACTTTGAGCGAAAAGAGTTTGATGTGGGGATAAACCAGACTGCTGCCCGTGTAGGCATCAACTTTGTTCTGCAAGCTCGAGGTCGAGATCATCAACAAAATAACACTGACGAAAAAGGCGCCTTTAAAAAAACCAAAAGCAGCAGCGCTTACGTTGAGCAGAACAGCGACAAATCCTTTGGGTTCAGCCGGGACCAGTTTTCCGAGAAAACCAAACAACAGGCGCAGCAGAATCAGAATGACCAGGAACGACAAGTACGGTGTGAGTTCCGCCAGGCTTGGGACATATTTGGCCAATGCCGCGCCGATCGGATCACTGAAACCGATCGCCGCGAGGATGGCCATAAACCAGCCCATGGCGCCCGTCAATTCATTGGCGATACTGGCTCGCAAACTTCGCACACAAAAAAGGGCCAGAATCACAATGATAATCAAATCAACCAGATATTTCATGGCAACCTTTCGTTCTGAAAAGAAAAAAGTGAATAAGAAGAATTCTTACTCACTTTTAATTCAAATATGCAGAGCCAGCATTATCCGGCAAGTTTTTGCCGGACAACGGCGTTTACCTGTTTGCCGTCAGCGCGACCGGCGGCCATTCTCATGGCAACCGGCATCACTTTGCCCAAATCCTTCATTGATTCAGCTCCCACCTCGGTAATCGCCGCGGTGACGATGTTTTCGATCTCTTCGTCACTTAACGGTTTCGGCAGGTATTCCTGAATCACCTCGAGCTCGGCGGTTTCCTTGTCAACGAGGTCTGTTCTGCCGGCTTGGGAGTACGCGTCGATGGACTCTTTTCTTTTCTTGGCAGCGCTTGTTAAAATGGCTATTTCTTCAACCTCGGTGAGTTCTTTCCGCTGATCAATCGAGGCATTCTTGATGTAGCCACGCAACAATCGTATCGTGGAGAGCCGGTCTTTTTGGCCCGCTTTCATCGCGGTTTTCATATCCTCAGTCAATTTGTCCAGCAGGCTCATGATGTAGTCCTAAAAATGGTGAGACCGTCTCTATCGTTCCATGATTTGCAGCTTGCGCAGTTTACGGCGCGCTGCATTCGCTTTTCGGCGTCGGGCTTCGCTCGGTTTCTCATATTGCTGATGTTTACGAATATCAGACATGAGCCCCGATTTTTCGCACGACTTTGTAAAGCGTCTTAAAGCTTTTTCAAAAGTTTCGTTTTCACGAACTCGAACTGCAGGCATGTATCGTTCAACCTCCTTTCTGATCTAGGATATCTTTTAAGTGACTGTTAATTTATATAATTAATGCTCAAAAATCAAGTTTTTTTAAGACGAATTAGCCCGGAGGCCACTGAAGCGTACGGCCGGCAAGCATGTGACAATGGATATGAAAAACTGCCTGCCCCGCATCGCTGTTGCAGTTCATCACCAAACGATAACCGCTGTCCGCAACGCCCATCTCGGCGGCAAGATGTTTGGCGCACTTGACGACTTTGCCAACGAGTTCTACGTCATTGTCCTCAATATCATTTAACGTCGGGATATGTTTCTTGGGGATGATCAGCACATGATGTGGTGCTTGCGGCGAAATATCGTGAAAGGCCATCACCTCCTCGTCCTCGTAGGCGATATTGGCCGGGATTGATTTGTCAACAATTTTGCAAAAAAGACAATCCATAGTCACCTCGTTTTCTGTTCAAGTTCTTAGCCCAATTCCCCGGCAGCCGCCAAAATTTTGCATGCGGCCACCAGCGCTGCGGTTTCGCTGCGCAACCGCCGGGCTCCCAGGTAAAGCGGCAGGCACCCGGCATCTAAAGCCAGTTTAACTTCGTCGTCCGTAAAGCCACCCTCCGGTCCTATGAGTACGGCAACAGTCGCGCTTTCGCGCACGAGATTGGCAATCGTGCTTTCATCTTTTACCGCCTGGTGCGCAATAAAACGTACATCAAACTCATCGGACTGTAAAACATGATTAAAAGTGACGGGTTCCCGCACCTCCGGAAATCGTGAGCGGCCGCACTGTTTGGCGGCAGCCTGAACTTTGTGTTGCCAGCGCTGCAACCGCGACACCGGTTCGATAATCGAGCGCTGCGTCACAATGGGCAAAAAAACAGAGACGCCGATCTCCGTGCCTTTTTCAATGACCAGATCAAAATGATTGCCCTTGGGAACGGATTGCGCGATGGTCAATTTTAGCGTCGGTTCCCCGACATTTTCCCGCATTTCTTCGATTGACACATCAACTCGATTCTTATCAATGTGGGTTATTCGCCCCGTATATAAAGAGCCGCATCCATCCACGGCTTCCAGAACATCACCAACTTGCTTGCGCAGAACTCTGATCGCGTGTTTGGCTTCATCATCCACCAGAAAAAACATGTTGTTTTTAACATGCTCGGGTGCGACATAAAATTGTTGAAAATCCGTTCGCATCAAAAAGCCGCCTTGAGATCAAAAATGAGCTGTCCCTCCCAGTCGGTATTAAAAGCATACTCGACTCGGAACACATCAATATACGGCACATGAAAATTCAAACCAAATCCGAAACCGCTAAAAGATTTGGAAGGCAGATTTTCGACGTCCTTGAACCAAACCGAACCGACATCATAAAACAAAGAGCCGCTCAAACCGAAAGGCAAATCGCTCGAGTAGTGGCCGAAAAGCGGGGTGCCGGATTGCATATCAATATATTGAACGGGAAGAATGGGAAAACGAAACTCGGTCATAAAAATGGCGCGGCTGTCGCCTTCCATCACATCAAAAAATCGGCCGCGAATGCGCTCCGTGTAGCCGAGATAATAGTGCGAGAAAACCGGCACATCACCATAGGTCAAATCAGTGTTGAGGCGCAACGCCAGTGACAACTCTTTGTAGAGCGGGATGTAGCGCCGCATATCCGCGGACAGCAGCATGTAATTGACCTCGCCCGGATTAACATAGTTGGTTGTACCCAAACTGAGCAGCCAGCCATCCTTGGGAAACTGATACAGGTCACGCGTATCGTATTGAAAACCCAGACCGATGGACGGCAAATGCTGCGATCCGTTGTCCGCCGGAATTAAATAGTGATACTCGCGTGGATATCGCAGATAATTATAGGATAACGCCATGGTTGTATAGGTGTGATAGCCCCAGCGTTTGCCAAACGTAAGCGACATGCCGCGGTGGAATTCGTCAAATCGCTCCGGAGTGAGGGTTGTTTGGCTTTTAAAGGTCATCGAGTAGAGAGCAACCTTGTAATAAAAATGCTGGTCGCCGCCAAACCATGGATTTGTATAGGACATGGTGCCGCCGGGATTATAGCCGAACCAAAGTTCCGCCAAAAGTTTGTTATTCAGGCCGCGGACATTATCATGTAACAGGCCGGCGCCGTAGGACCATTTCTCCAACTCCCAGGAGCGCTCATTCCGAAACAGGAGCGGATAGGGGAAAAAGTGCCAGCGCTCCGCCACGATGACGATGAGCCCAACTTGCTCGTCTTGATCTTTCGCGGGGTAAATTTCCACGCGCGTAAACAGCAGCAAATTTTGGATGCGCTTGCGATCCGCCTTTACCAATTTGGCATCGAGCCGGTTGCCGACTTGCGTTTTCATCTCCCGCAGGATCATTTTATCTTTTGTTTTCTCGTTGCCGATAATAATAATTTTCGACACGACTTTGCCATCAAACTGCGTCAAGTCCTGCGACTCTTGACCGCTCTGGGCAAATCCTGCGGCTGTGATGAAACAGATCACAAAGGTGAAGAGAATAATTTTTGCGGATTTCAAAATCATAAATTTTCAAGACATCTGATAAAAAGACAAGCACACAACCGGGGGGATCACATATTTTTTATGAGAACGACCTCTGTCCCCTTTTTGCCGATATTAAATTTCACTTCATCCATCAGCATTCTGACGATAAAAATGCCGCGCCCGCTATCTTTGAAAATATTTTCCGGCGCCAACGGATCGGCGACATTCTCGGGGATAAATCCGTCGCCGGAATCGCGAACCGTCACAATCATTTTTGCCGGTTTCTTTTCAAACTTGACATATACTTTTTTATCGCGCTGATTTTTATTGCCGTGTCGGATCGCATTGTTGACCATTTCGGTGGTGGCGATACCAAAATTTTCAACATCATCCTTCTTCAAGCCGACACGTCGGCAAAATCGTTCCAACTCTTCTTCAACCGTATGAATTTCCGACGGCAATGATTCTATTTCCATCGCAAAGACGTCTTCCGCTGCCAAATTTGCCCTCTTGGTTTTCTGCACAGCTCCAATATTGAAAGTCTAAACCATAATTCAGCTGCCCGTATTTCAATATTATGCATTTATTTTTTGATATAAAACGACTTTTTAAAAGATCCAGTTCAAACCGAGATCAATGTTATTGACGTAATAGTCGCGTTGTCCGGTCACACTCACTTTATAGCGCGTCGCTTCGACAAAGAGACGTAAATTCTCCCTCGGTGTAACGTGGATTTTTAGCATCGGTCCATGGCTGATGTAATTACCGGCGTTTTCTCTTTTATGCGTGCCAAGAGCCGTATTGTTTTTATAGCGCCATTCGGTACGTTTGTAAATGGAATATCCCGGGGTGAGATACACATGCCCTTTGAGTTGAAACTGCCACAAAAAATGAAACCATTGTTTGTTGCGGTCGGCGATGAGGTTTTGCGCCCACTCATCCCAATAGAGTTGACCGTTTTCTTCCAACTGCAACCGATAATCAAACAAAAACGAGCTGCGCTTAAAGACCTTCCACTCCAGGCTGTCGGTCAAGGCAAATTTGCGAAAGACGAAACTGCGGGTTTGCACGTTGTGATCTTCAAAATCATAATCCACGTAATTGGATAGAACCTCGAACGATTGATGCAGACGAAACGACTCGACCGGTTGAAAATCCAGACTCGGGCGCAACATG
>CAYSNA010000090.1:6618-14491 GCA_964432185.1 uncultured Cytophagia bacterium | reverse complement strand
TTCACCAGATAAAGCGTGAACTGATCGGGATTCGAGACATTCGCGCCGATATCGCCGATGAGCAGGTACGGCTGGCCATCGAGTTCAAACGAGGCGAGGTCCTCCCAGTCATCATTATCCGCATTTTCAATTTTGACCTCGGCCAGAAACTCGCCGGAACGATGCAGCGCATAAATGCGCGCCTTGTCGCCGCTGTCATTCAGCACCCACAAGAGACTGTCGGCGCGCTGCGACACCGCCATGCCGCTGATTTCCGGCACCCGGTCATCGATAATGGTGCCGATGACGGTTGAGGTAAAATTGACTGTACTTTTGAGTGGATCTCTAACATCCGAGGCTCCGCATCCGAGAAACAAGGTGAACGCAAGCAAAAGTGGTAAGCGTGTCATACGTTATTGCATCTTTCGAATTCGAACATCAATAGTATCGTCTTTGAGCAGATTGACCAGTTGTTGCACATCCGTATCACCAAAATGATAGGGATAGAGAATGGTCGGCGCCAGGCTTTTCGCCGCGTCGGCCGCCATGTCCGGCGTCATCGTATAGGGCAAATTCATCGGCAGAAAAGCGATGTCAATTGTGCCCGTCAGCTCGGCCATTTCCGGCACATTTTCCGTATCGCCGGCCACATAAACGGTTACATCGCCGAATGTAATGACATAGCCGTTACCTTCACCTTTGGGATGAAACGGCTGACCATTATCGCGCTTGTGTTCAATATTATAGGCCGGGACAGCCTTGATTGTGAGACCGGCGATTTCTTTGACGTCGCCATTTTTCATCACCTGACCAGAAGCCTTGTCCGTGCAGGCTTGTGTTAGGAAAACCGTTGTTTTCTCATTACTGACCGCCTCGATGGCCGCAGCATCGAGATGATCGCCGTGTTGGTGCGTGATGAGAATCACATCCGCTTTGGGCAGCGCCGAATAATCGGCCAGGCGGCTCCAAGGATCAACGTGCACCACTTTATTGTTCCACTCAAAACAAAGTGTGCCGTGGCCGATGAACGTGATGCTCAACTCCCCGTCGCCGGTGGCGATGATGTCTTGTTCAAAATCAGCAAATACCGTCACAACCACCAATAAAAGAAAAATGAGTACTTTTTTCATCTTATCCTCGCTTATTTATCGAGAGTTTTTTGAATTCGATCAAACGATGGCGAGATCACATCGTGTTCGTGCGATTTCTTTTCTTCGCTTGGACTTTTGTCGCGCGCCCGTTTGACAAGATAATAGCCAACGGACAACGCCAGAATAACCGCGGCCATGCCGAACAGCGTGTCCGCCGACGTTTCTTTATAATCGATAATGATAATTTTTCGCGCGATGGCAATCATCGCCACCACAACAACGACCTCGAGATGAAACTTGTTTTCGAGATATGCTTTGATCGTTTCCAAAAGCTCCAACGCAATGAGAACCATGAGGAAAAAGCCCAGAACTTCCAGCAGGTCCTGCAACCCAAACATGTATTTGGGCGGACTCATAAACTCGTGGTACATGATAATGGCGAGCTCGATGGTCGAAATACTGACGGTCACGAGCATAAGAGCGAGCAGCACAAACACTATTCCCGTTTCAATTTTTTTGGCAAGTTCGAGCATCTAAAATGGCCTCGTGGTTCTTTTAAAATTGTTATTTCTTGAAAATAAAAAAGTGGCGGCAGAAAAGCAACACATCAAGCATGAAACTCTTGTTTATCAACTGTCCCGCGCTCACCGTGTGTTGCAACTGGTCTCTCAAACAGCCGCTAAATTATGTTTATTCCAAACGAACTTTTGCTTGAAAAAGTGGGCGCTTCTTTTTACAATGTACGAGTACTTTTCCGGATGTCCTACAAAACAATCCGTCTCATCCTCAAGAGGAGAATCTTCATGTCAATCAATCGACGATCTTTTTTGAATCGCGCGGTGCTCGGCACAACCGCTGTTTTGCTGTCAACCACCATGTCCTGTACCACGGAAAAAAAGCGCCCCAATATTCTGTTCATTTTTACCGATGATCACGCCTATCAGGCCATCAGCGCCTACGGCTCCAACCGCAACAAAACGCCGAATATTGATCGCATCGCCAATGAGGGCATCCTGTTCACCAATTGCTGCGTCACCAATTCCATTTGCGCCCCGTCGCGTGCCGTTATCCAAACCGGCAAACACAGTCATTTGAACGGCGTGTATGATAATCGCCAGGAATTTGATATTTCGCAGCAGACCTTTCCCAAGCTGTTGAAACAGGCCGGATACGAAACCGCCATGCTCGGCAAATGGCACCTGAAAGCCGAACCGAGTTATTTTGATTATTGGGAAGTGTTGCCGGGACAGGGCCATTATTACAATCCCGATTTCCGCACGGTGAACGGCCTGGTGCGCTACGAAGGGTATGTGACCGAGATCATCACGGACAAGGGTTTGGACTGGCTGAAAAACAAACGTGATCCGCAAAAACCGTTTTTGCTGATGCTGCAGCACAAAGCGCCGCATCGTGAGTGGTCGCCGAATCTCAAAGACATCAATTTGTATGATGACGTGGAGATGCCCGAACCGGAAACGTTGTTTGATGACTATAGCGGGAGAGGCACCGCCGCAAAGATGCAGGAAATGGAAATAAACCGTCACATGACTTTGAATACCGATCTCAAGGTGTGGGATTATGACAATCCGGATGCGCCGGAGCAGCGCTTTAGAGACCGCATGACACCGGAACAACAGGAGCAATGGAAAGCGGCGTACGCGGCAAAAAACCAGGCGTTTCAGGCGCAAGCGCTGGAAGGCAAGGAACTGGTGCGCTGGAAATATCAGCGCTACATTAAAGATTATCTGCGCTGCATTCACTCCGTCGATGAAAACATTGGCCGCGTGCTGGATTATCTCGACGAGTCCGGGCTGGCGAAGAACACCGTCGTTATTTATTCGTCCGACCAGGGTTTTTATCTCGGCGAGCACGGCTGGTTCGACAAACGCTGGATGTACGAGGAATCCTTTAAAACGCCGCTCATCGCTCGCTGGCCGGGGGTCACCAAAGCGGGGACCAAAAGTGACGCCATCGTCTCCAACCTCGATTTTGCCGAAACTTTTCTCGACATCGCGGGTGTTGAGATTCCGGCTGACATGCAAGGTGTGAGTCTGGTGCCGTTACTGAAAGGCAAAAAACCGGCTAATTGGCGTAAAAGCGTTTATTATCACTATTATGAATATCCGGCCGTACACATGGTCAACAAACACGAAGGCGTGTACGACGGCCGCTTCAAACTGATGAATTTTTACGAGCTGGGCGAGTGGGAGATGTACGATCTGAAAAACGATCCGCAGGAACTAAAAAGCGTTCATGATGATTCCGCGTATGCCGATAATATGGCACGTCTAAAGACCGAATTGGAGAACTTGAAAAAACAGTACCAGGTGCCGGCCGAGCGGACGTATGAGTATGGAAAATGACAATTGGCAATTATCGAACAATCAAAACGATCGTGGAGAAAACTGTGAGACTATTCTTATCAATCCTGATGTTGGCAATTTTTGTACAGTGTTCAGACACAAAAAATCACATCAAATTTGAAGAAACCGATGAGGGCGTCCTCTTCACCGAAAATGGTCACAACGTGCTGTTCTATCAAAAAGCGCCCAAGTCGTTTGATGGCGCCTATACGCGCAACAATTACGTGCACCCGTTGTGGACGCTGGATGGCGATACGTTGACCGAAGATTATCCGCCGGACCATGCGCACCATCGCGGCATTTTCTGGACCTGGCACCAGATCTGGGTCGGCGACACGCGATTGGGTGATGCGTGGGAGTGCAAAAATTTTGTCTGGGATGTGACGGATGTTCAAATCGCCGATGCAGGAAACGGCGCTAAAAGTTTAACCGCGACTGTCCTGTGGAAATCCCCGGACTTTGTTGATGAAAACGGCGAGCTGATCCCGGCCGTGCAGGAAAACACAACCATGACCATTCACCCACAAACAAAAAATAGGCGGGTAATTGATTTTGACATCCGACTGCTGGCATTGCAGGACGATGTGAAAATTGGTGGCTCCGAAGATGTTAAGGGCTATGGCGGATTTTCACCGCGGTTTAAATGTCCGGAAGACTTGACATTTTTCAGCTCCACCGGCCAGGTGCAGCCCCAAAATGAAGCGGTGATTGCCGGACCGTGGCTGAATTTTCTCGGCACATTTGGCTCGGTAAAATCCGGCGTCGCCGTGCTGGTTCATCCGGACAATCCGCAGCCGATCAACGACTGGATTTTGCGGGCCAAGCGCAGCATGCAAAATCCGGTATACCCCGGTTCCGAGGCCGTGCCGGTGTCCAAAGACCAGCGGACGGTTTTAAAATATCGCGTTGTTTTACATGATGGCACGGCAGACATAAACGAGTTGTATGCACATTATAAATAAAGCAAATTGGATTTTTCAATTTTTCGATTTGAGAATTTTCTCTACACGGATGGATTTGCACATTGCTGTCGAATCCTTTTTTAGGACGCGACATAAAAATCTGACAGCTAATAGCTGAGAGCCGACAGCTATAAAAAAAGCGGGGCGCCTGCCACGAACGCCCCGCTTGTCCCTTTACCGCCAGTTGCGAACGGATGAAAAATGAGCCCACTCATTGTTCAAACGCCCATATAAATTTGGTCAGATATTCTGACGATGCAAAAGGTAGTATAGGGGTTTCTGATTTACCTTTTGGATATTAGATGATTTCGCATTAAAAGGATTCAATTTTTTTTAAAATTCTTATTTTTTTGACTGTTTTTTTCCTTTACCCCCAAACTCGGCAGGAGCCTCGCATGAAATCGAAAATTTTTCTAATTGTTTCCTTATTGCTCATCACTTCAATTTGGGCAGAGGAAACAAAAACGCTAAAAATTGGTCTCATCGGCCTGGACACCTCGCATGCGCCGGCTTTTGCTCGAATCCTCAACGATGCCGCTTATGAACACTATATTGCCGGCGCCCGTGTCGTCGCCGCCTTTCCCGGCGGCAGCCCGGATGTGGAAGCCAGCGCCACGCGCGTCGAAGGATTCACGCAACAGGTCGCGGATTGGGGCGTTGAAATTGTCCCGGATATCCCTGCGCTCTTGCCCAAGGTGGATGCGGTGATCCTCACCAGCGTGGACGGCCGCGTGCATCTTGAACAGGTCAAACCGGTTTTCGCCGCCGGCAAACCGGTTTTTATCGACAAACCCATGGCCGCGAGTCTGGCGGATGTACAAGAAATTTTTCGTCTCGCGAACGAGGCGCATGTGCCGTGTTTCAGCGCCTCCAGCCTGCGATTTTTTCCGGAATTACAAAATGCGCTCAAGGATGAAAAACTCGGCAAGGTGATTGGCTGTGATGCCTATTCCCCGGCCAAGCTGGAACCGCACCATCCGGACCTCATGTGGTACGGCGTGCATGGCGTTGAAATACTTTTTGCCGCGATGGGCGCTGATTGCATCACGGTCTCGCGCACTTTTACCGATGGAACGGATGTCGTCGTCGGTACGTGGAATTATGGTCGTATCGGCACAGTCCGCGGCATCCGGGAAGGCGCCGGTCATTATGGCGCAACGATTTTCTTTGAAAATGGCGTCATTCATGTTGAGCCGAATACGGGCAGTCTGTATGTCCATCTGATGAAAGAAATTCTAAAATTCTTTCAAACCGGTTTGTCGCCCGTTCCACAGGAAGAAACCATCGCCATGTTTATGTTTATGGAAGCGGCGGACGAAAGCAAAGATAAGGATGGTCTTCCAGTTCAATTGTTAAAATAAAGTTGTGTGGCGCATATTATACAAAGCGGCAATCGCTATCAGCTTTTCTCAGCGGTTCTCGGCGAGCTCGGCGGTTTGATTTTAAAATGACCAGTGCTCGAATCATGAGCTGAATCATTTGCATACTCAGTTTCACAATTAAGAAATTGAAAGCTAAAGTGAGTTTAACGCGTTCCATTGCATTTTGGAGAAAATCATGAAAAAGCGTATTTTTGTTCTCGCAGCAATTTTTCTTACAGCATCCTTTACCCAATCAAAAGAAAACCTCATCCGCCCTGTTCATACCTACTCGATTGTGGCGAGCGATTCCGTAACCGGCGATTTGGGTGTCGCGGTGCAATCGCACTGGTTTTCCGTCGGCAGTGTGGTGAGCTGGGCTGAAGCCGGCGTTGGCGCCGTGGCCACACAATCTTTTGTGGAAGTCTCTTATGGTCCGATGGGCCTTGATTTGATGCGCAACGGCAAAACCGCGCCCGAAGCGCTTGATGCCTTGTTGAGCGTGGATGAACACGCGGACGTTCGCCAGGTCGCTATGGTGGATGCGATGGGCAACGTGGCCGTGCATACTGGCGAAAATTGTTTGCACGCGGCCGGCCATACACTCGGCGACGGATTTTCTTGCCAGGCCAACATGATGGAAAAAGAAACCGTGTGGGATGCGATGGCGAAAGCCTACGAGTCCACGGATGGCGATTTGTTGGATAAATTGATGAGCGCCCTCGAAGCCGCGCAGGCTGAAGGCGGCGATATTCGCGGCATGCAGTCCGCTGTGATTTTGATTGTTCCCGGCGATCGGAATGTTCCATCCTGGCAGCGAAAAGTTGATCTACGAATTGAGGATCATCCTAATCCGATCAAGGAAATGCGCCGCCTCGTCACCGTGCACCGCGCTTACGTGCACATGAACAAAGGTGATGAGCTGATGACCGAGGGTGATTTGGACGGTGCGTTAAAAGAATATGCGGCGGCGGAAAAGCTTTATCCGGAGAATATCGAAATGCCCTACTGGACTGCCATCGGTTTGGTCAACGCCGGCAAAGTGGATGAAGCCCTACCGATGCTGAAAAAGATTTTCGATCAAAATCCAAAATGGAAAGAACTAACGCGGCGTTTAAAGGGAACAGGGTTGATTGTCGAAGATGAAAAGATTGTGCAAAAAATTCTAAATTTGTAAATCGCCCTATGGGTAGAGGAGGTATTTTTCGCGCGTCAAGCGAAATGCCTCCTCATCTTTTTGTCCCCGCACAAGCATGTTTTGCACACTCTCGCCCCTCTCGATTCCAGTTCGAATTTTGTCCGTTCCGCACAACCTGTCAAAGAAACCGGCTGGATGAAACGCGAAATTATTCGGATACATGTCGTGCAGCGTTTTTATCATCAGGATGCTGATTTGAAAAGCGTTTAATTCATCCCGATTGGTGATGACAATTTTTGCTCCGTAGCACATCTGATTTTCGTACTTGGGATTCGGCGCTTTTTCCGGCAGGGACGTCGGCGTAAATTCAGCCGGCTCAAAATG
This sequence comes from uncultured Cytophagia bacterium, assembly GCA_964432185.1. Classification (GTDB taxonomy): domain Bacteria; phylum Zhuqueibacterota; class Zhuqueibacteria; order Residuimicrobiales; family Krinioviventaceae; genus Kriniovivens. The sequence goes on along the minus strand of CAYSNA010000090.1, from coordinate 7,216 downwards.
GAGACCCGTTAATTCAAGTCTGTTTAATTGTACGCAAAGATGATCGGCATTTATCCACGGTGCGCCAAAAAGCAAAAATGGCGTGTCGGTGCCGCGGCCCTCGGACACATTGGTGCCTTCGAGCAAACAGGTTCCGGGATAGATCGTTGCGGTCTCCAACGTCGGCATATTGGGTGATGGCGAGATAAATTCCAGCCCCGTTTCGTCGAACCACATATCACGCCGCCAGTTTTTTATCGGCACGACAATCAGCTCTGTTTTCGGCTCGCCGATCCATTTTTCACCGACAAACATTTTTGCCAGTTCACCGATCGTCAAACCGTGTCGAATTGAAATCGGCTGCAATCCGACAAAAGAGGAAAATTCTTTTTCGAGGATTGGACCCTCCACTTTTCCAGTAATGGGATTTGGACGATCCAAAACAATGAATGTAATATCCTGTTCACTCGCTGCCTGCAACGCATAAAACATGGTCCAGATATACGTATAAAACCGCGCGCCAATGTCCTGGATGTCAAACACGAGGACATCGATATTTTTCAGCATGTTGGGTGTCGGCTTTTTGGTGCTGCCGTACAGGCTGTACACGGGGATATTT
>CAYSNA010000090.1:0-6518 GCA_964432185.1 uncultured Cytophagia bacterium | reverse complement strand
CATGTTGGGTGTCGGCTTTTTGGTGCTGCCGTACAGGCTGTACACGGGGATATTTTGTAATGGATCGATCCTGGAGTCGACGCTTTCCCCCGCCGTTGTTTGGCCGCGTACGCCGTGCTCCGGCCCAAACAGCGCGACAACTTGAACATCCGGCATGTTGAGAAAAATATCCGTGATGTGTTCGCCGTGCCGGTTGACCGCCGTGTGATTGCTGATGATGCCGATTTTTTTATGGACGAAAAGATGGTGATATTGATGAATTTGATCGAGGCCGGTGAGAACGGCTTGTTTTTCATGTGTCTCTGTTTGGCACTGCACCGAGAATATGTGAACGAGTAAAAAAAGAAGAAAAAATGAGTGAGCGAGGCGATTATTCAATTTTTAGAAATCCTTTTCGAATCTGCTTGTCATCCGGAAGATTACGCAATAGCTCGTTCCGTTCTGCTAAAGAACGGGATTTTGTCTTTAAATTCAAATCTTTAATTTTTTCAAAATACTCGTCTGTGGAGCAGATGAATTTTGCCGGATTTCCGGCGACGACGCAGTTGTCCGGCACGCTTTTGGTCACAACCGACATACCGCCGATAACGCAGTTTTTGCCAATGGTAACGCCGGGAAGAATCATGGCTTCATTGCCAATAAAGGTATTGTCACCAATTTTGATTTTACCGAACACATCAAAGTCCGGTTCTTTGTCGCGAAACACCCAGACGCCGCCGTCGTGCGTGACAAATTTGACATCGCGCGAAACATGCACGTGATTGCCGATCTCGATGAGCCACGGTTCCGATCCCCAATAATAGGTGTAGATACGGCAATTCGTACCGATCTTCGCGCCGAGTTTTCGGGCAAATTTTTCCGGGGAGTAGAGGAGTTTGTAGAGAATTTCTTTGAAGCGGGACATTGTATACAATTTTTAGTGTCTTTTAACTTGTTTTATGACCAGAAATGGCAAAAGTTGAAACAGAAAAAGCCCAACCACGAATTTCACGAATTGCTCGAATTTATTTTCTGAAATGAGTTTTCGTGAAATTCGTGTAATTCGTGGTTCCGGTTTTTCCGATTAGGATATCACAGTTTCGGTTTCCGCAGGCTCGACCATGAGGTTGCTCTCGAGGTAAAGTGTATCCGGACATAAATCCTGACCAGTTTGCCATTGGATACTGCCAAGCATGACTCGGACGGCATTAAATTTGGCTTTATCTTTCAGCTCTTTAAAAATACCTATTTCCAAATAGGGAGACATGTCGAATATCCGAACTTGATCATTTAAAAAAGTTAACGTTAGTGTATAGTTGTCATTCGGTTTTACGCTTTTAACTCGGGGATTCATTTTACATCTCTACTTTAAAGGATCAATTTTAAACACCGTTTCACCACTAATCGCGAGTTCCCAATCAGCCATCAAATCTTCTTTGTGGATTTCAATCCACGCTAATACCAATTTCATTTTATTCGATGGAATACCGCCTTCAAGCAGATTTCCATCTGGAATATCAATAACGGCCTCTTGCTCTTGATATTTCACGTGAATGTGTGGCGTATGATGTTTTCGATTATCAAGGAAATACATTGAAATGATAATTCCGTAAAACATAGAAATTATCGCCATGTTATAATCCTGATTTTAGATAATGGTTAAACAATTCTAAATATTTTCATCCAATAATACAAACACTTTTAATCGAGCCTCCGCTGAATCTACAACTTATCGCTCATCCACAATAACCAAACCCGTGGGGGCGGCCGGTGGGATCGTATCCGCGCCTTGATCATACGGACCGATATTGACATTATCAAACCAAGCCGAATCATTAAATGATCCAATGCCGATTCGTCCGGCGATAACGCCCTGCCCATTCAAATTGAGTCTGATGATGTCATCATCCTCAACAGCGACATTGAGCATCCCAGCTTCCAGTTCAACGGAGAGCGGCAAAAACCGTTCAAAATCACTTTGATAATAATACTCTTCAAACAGCGTGCGCTCACCATTGACAATGCGGTGGATTTTAATGTCTTCCGGATGCCACTGCACATAAAAATAATTCAGATCATCAACAAAACCAAAAACCACGGCATAATCGGCGCTGGCATTGGAGATCAGGTCTTCGTTGCTTTTCGCTTCGCAGGACACACGAAAAGCATTGCCCCAGTTTTCACTGCCTTTGAGGATGGCGTATTCACCCAGCATTTTTTTCGCATAGTCGCCGTAATCCGTGGTGTTCAAAAAAAGCGAATTGTTATCGGCGGATTCATCCAAAGTCCAACGCGAGGGTGTGCGAAATTCCCACAAGGATGAGATGCCGTTTTCAAAATCATCATAAAATCCGGCGAGCAGTGAAAACGTCCGTGTGCTGTTCGGCGCGATAACGTTGCGCTGCGTCGAAGCATCGGTGACGTTATTGACGGTGACCGTATAAACCACGCCCAAATCCATGGAGGACGTTCCCAGCACAACCGATTGCCGATCGTCCAAAAGAAGGGCGGATTCGACATTTATAGTTTGATCAATCTGATAGTTCGATGTCCTTTCGGCGGAGGATTTTTCCACGGCTTCAGAAAAGAACATTTCAACCTGCCGCGTATGTCGCACCGACGCCGACAGCAAAATCGGCGGATCGATGTCAGCGCCCGTCGAAAATGTCCCGGAGACGTAGCCGCTGCTTTCGTTTCCGGCATCATCAACCGCATAAATTTTGTATTGATAATTCTGCCCTTCAACCAATCCCTGATCGATAAATTGTGTTTCAAAAACATTGGCGATATAGGTATTATCCCGTAAAACTTTATAGTGCGTAGGCACATCGCCGTCTGATGCCGCGGCTGGTTCATCCCACACCAGTTCAATGGCATCAAACGTTGTCCGGCCTTGCCGCAAATTTAGCGGCGCATTGGGTCGAACGTTATCGGACTGATCGACACCGCGCGTGCCGATATCAAACATATAGAGATCGCCAATGCCGGTGTTGTACGTGCTGCGGAAAATGAGTTTGGTGCCTTGACGATTGACCACGGCATCCGGTTGATAATATTTGGTGCTTTGGCCGGAGACAAAATGCGACAGGTGATGCACAAACCGGCGCGTCGCTTGCGAACCGTCCGTTGGAATTTCAATCACTTCATCCCAAAAAGGCGACCAGAGTTTATTGGGATCATCAGAACGGTTATGGTAGGAAACGTAAATATATTTTCCGTTCGTTTGCGTGTTGCATGCGGAAATGGCCATATGCGCCCAGTTGGGAATATCCTTGAGCAACCGCTGGTGACCATCGGATAAACGAACGGAGACAATATCGCCTGGTGTGGCGCCGCTGGTCTGAAACACCTCGGGGTAATCGTGCGTGACCACGGTGTAAATCACCTCATCCCCAAAGGCATCAATGCCAGTGTCCCAATGTACGATGCTGGGATGCAGGTGGCGGAGGTAGTTCCAGTTTTTATCGTACAGTTCAATGCCGGCGTAACGTTTGTTCGGCCCGGGATCAGTGCCCCACGAGAGAATGATATAATTACCGCGCGGAGAAATCGCGGCATAATCCACCCCGACCGCGCCGCCTTTGGAGCCGAGGCTGCCGACATCAAAAGTGGAAACCGGATGTTTCACATCATTAATGAGATCATAAGCAAACATCTCTTTGGCGTCGCCGTCAAGCACCCAGTATTGGCCGTTAAAAGAAATATCACCTTCACCGCCGGCCGGACCAATGTCGCTGTACTCGGTAAATTTTCGAATCACTATATAAGTGCCGGGATCATTCACATCCCACAGTTGAATTTCATTATTTTCGTATTTGTAAAAATGAGTTGTCGGATCGAAACTGACTTTGGCGCCGTTTTTTGTATACTGACTCGCCAGCGGCCAGCGCACAACATACGGTTCGAACAATCCGATGGCGCGTATTCGTCGACCGGTTTTGCCGTCGTATAAAAACGTCGTGATTTTGCCGTCGGCCGGATTATTTTCGGCGGCGAGAAAATAAGAGCCGTCGTGGTTGAAATAGCAAATCTCGCTGTTGCCCATATAGCCGCCAAGGACGAATGAGCCGAATGTGGTATTGTCGGTGACGCGGACGATACGGGTGCCAAACGACGGATCGATGTAACTGTTCAGAGCGCCGTTTGGCGGATTGAACGAGTTCAGTTTTTGCGGTTTGATGACCTCATCGTTGATGACGCCGACAATGTTGGCAAACGCAATTTGACCAACGAGAACTATAATCAGGCTGAAGGATTTATAATTTAATTTATTCATGATATGCTCCGGTGTTGCCGTGCATGGGTGCAAATACTTTTTGGCATGGATTCATTTTTCACTTAAAAATTGATCCATAAGCCAAGAATCGAAAAAATGTCGCGCCAAGCCGCAAAGACGCAAAATTATCAATTAAATTCTGCGGCATGGCCTTTAGCATGTACCCACCTCAAAAAGAAGATTTGTTCCATATCCCTTTGCGGCCTGGCGTCTTTGCGCGATACGAGTTTAAACAAATGAGCACCTTGCACATTCAAGTTACACATTTAAATTTGGATACAGAACCGGAATTTCGGCCGGATGGAATTCTAGGAGAAGAGTCGTTGCAGCCACGTCTTGAAGACCAGCCAGATGAAAGCCGTATTTGTGAACAGATAACGCTTCCACATTCGGCGAGGTTCCTGCATAAATCGGTATAACCACTCTAAACCGGCGCGCTGCATCCATTGTGGTGCGCGTTTGGTTAATCCGCCAACGATATCAAAACTGCCGCCAACGCCGTGAATGATCGGTACGTCGAGGGCATCTTTATGCCGCTTGACCCATTTTTCTTTCATCGGCGTGCCAAAGCCGAGCAGGAGAATGTGCGGTTTGGTGCGGTTGATTTCTGCAACGACCTGCTCTTCTTCGTCTGCGGAAGCAAAATAGCCGTTACGAAAACCAACAATATTGATGGTCGGCAATTCACGTTCGAGTTTAACAACGGCGTTTTCGATAATCTCTTGCCTGGCGCCGAGCAGGTAAAGCCGCCATCCTCTTTTAGATGATTCGACAAAAAGCCGCTCCATCAAATCGGTGCCATTGATGCGGCCCGGCAATGGATCGCCGAGAATTTTGGACGCCCAGACAATCGGCACGCCGTCAGCGCCAACAAGATCCGCGTGATGAATGACCTGATTCAATTCGGGATCCGTTCGCGCCTTGACCACCTTGGCGGCGTTGACGACGACGATATGACAATGCGAGCGAGTGCGAATCACGTGATCAAAATGGGTGATGCAATCATCCACACTCATCTTATCGACGAGAGTTCCAAGCACGTTTGCCCGGGCAAACGGGGAGGTTGTGCCAGTATCATGCATGTCGGCGCGCCCTCCATTGCTCGATCAATTCGACATAGAGTTGTTCGTGCGCCGAGACCATTGCCGCCTGGCTGAATTTGCGTGCCGATTCTTTGGCATTCACCGACACTGTTTGCCGAAAATCGGCATCGCGATACGTTCGCGACATCGCGTCAACCAGCTCGGCCGTGTTGGATGGTTCAACCAGCAGTCCGTTTTGTTCATGCTGCACGAGTTCCGCATTGCCGCCGACATTCGTCGCGACAACCGGCTTGCCAAAGGAAAGGGCTTCGAGAATAGCGTTCGAGCAGCCTTCCACGGTGCGCGATGTCAACACAAAGACATCCATGGCGTTGATCAGATTGGCGGTATCGGCTCGATATCCGGTGAAAACAAATCGTTCGCTCCAATTTTGTTTTCACCGGATATCGAGCCGATATCCGGTGAAAACAAATCGTTCGCTCCAATTTTGTTGTGCCACCTGCTTTTTCACCACATCAAGCATCGAGCCATCGCCGACCAGCATAAAGAACACCTTGTCATGTGTCGCGGCGAGTTGGCGGGCGGCCTCAACAAAAAGCAGCGGATTCTTTAGCGGTTCAAGTCGGGCTATCATGCCAAATACAAAGGCGTCCTGTGGAATGTTAAAATCGTCTCGGATGGATTGGCGATCTCGCGTGACCCGCAATCGCTCCGGATCAATGCCGTTATAAATCACCCGCGTTTTGTCGCGTTTGATGCCGCGTGATATGGCAAACTCACGCCCGGCCTCGCTGTTGGCGATGAGGACATCAGCATATCGCATGGCGAATTTTTCAAAGAACAGATAAAACCGGCTCCCGAATGACGAATACAACAGACGCGCGGTGCGTTCGGTCACAATCGAAACGGGAACGTTTTTCAATTTAGCAGTGATCGTGCCAAACAATCGGGCGGATACGTTGACGCTTTGAACGATAAAAAAACGCTGTTGAGACATCAAGCGCGCGAGTTGAAAAAAAAATGAAAAATTCAGCAGGCCCTTTTTGTGCAGATAAACAACATCAACGCCAGGGATATTTTCAAAAAATTGATCAAGTTCGTTGCCTTTATAGAACGTCGCAACTGTGGGTGAAAACAAGGATTTGTCGAGGCCGCGCACCAGCGATAAGAGTTGAATCTCCGCGCCGCCGGTTTTAAAGGAAGGGATGAGAAAAAGGAGA
>CAYSNA010000089.1:0-14582 GCA_964432185.1 uncultured Cytophagia bacterium | reverse complement strand
ACACACCCCGTGGGTGCGCGATTTTGTCTATCCGTCCGGCGCCACCACATTCAACGATGCTGCGCTGAGCTGGAGAGCCATGTGGGATTATGACTATCTCTATCTGTTCATCACTGTTGTTGATGATATTTTTAATGCTGAAACGCAAACCGGCTGGCACGGCGACAGTGTCGAATTGTGGCTGGACGGCGACAACAGCAAAGGCACAACCTACGACGGTATCAACGATCTCGGCTATACCTTCTTGTACAGCAATGATCCGAACAATCCGTTGATTTTTAATCCGAGTTCAGAGTGGCGCATGGGCACTACCGGTCACGTTGACGCGGCTTCCTATTGGGAAGGCGGCGTGAATCTGGAAATCGCTATTCCTATGGAAAACCTCGGCATCACCCCCACGCCTGGACATTTGCTGGGTATGGATGTCGACTGGAATGATCGAGACGGCGATAGCGCTGATCGTGACACCAAAGTCAAATGGTTTGATGCCACCGATAATTCATGGGACAATCCCAGCCTGATGGGTACGCTTCGCCTTGACGAACGCGTGGTGTACGACTATACCGATGTCTGGTATACCAATATGCCGCCGGTCATTGATGGCCAGCCGGATGATCTCTCCGAGTTCCCGGTATTTGAGCTCAACCAATATATGGCTTCGGTTGACAGTCTGCACAACTGGGATGCTGATATGAAGTTGCAGTATCAGGTCGTGTGGGATGACTCGTATGTCTATTATCAAGTCCACGTGAAAGATGATGTGCTGGTGCAAGACGGCGTCTATAACCACACGGACGACGGCATCGAACTCTGGCTCGACGGTGATTTCAGCCACGGCACTAGTTATGACGGCATCAATGATATTGGCGCCAGCTTTAAGTATGTGCCCGGCGGCGGTCTTGACTCCCTGAATGCTGTGGGCTGGGGCGGCAGCGGTCACTATGTCTGGGGACCGGGAACGATCATGTCAGCCTCCTCTCCGACGGACGACGGTGTTTTCCTGGAATTCGCCGTTGCCATGGATTCGGTTGACATTAAACCGATGAATGGTTTCATGTTCGGTCACGAACTCGATTACAACGATGATGACACCGGCGGCGACCGCGATACCAAAGCCAAAACGCATGCCCCGGTTGATGAAACCTGGCAAAATCCGAGCTATATGAGCGGCGCCAAACTGATGGGCGGTCCCGGCGAAGAAATTCCTGAACAAGTTGTTGGTCTGATGATCGATAAAACCGCCGTAGCTCCGGAAATTGACGGCGTCATGGAACCCCTGTGGGATCCGGCTCGCAACTACCACATTGGCAAAAAGCAAGGTACGGCCGATGACTGGTGGGATTCTTATGGATTCTACAAAATCCTCTACGATGCCAATAACCTCTATATGTTCGTCACAGTTCATGATGATGTTCTCAATACCGAACTGGCTAATGATTACGAAAAAGATTCTATCGAACTCTTCCTGGATGGCGATAATTCTAAAAACACGCTTGATGAAGGCGAAGATCCGTGGGCATGGCCGCCGGTCAACTATGATGACAATGACGACCAGTTCCGCTTTGTCTATAGCGGTGTCGGCCAAAATGGTTCGTTGATGGGCCGCTACGATACTTCCGGCGCCCAGATGGCGACCGTTGAGACCGATTACGGCTGGAATCTTGAAGTGTCCATGCCGTTGAAGGGCCAGCCATTGACGGCTGCACCCGGCAGCATCATCGGCTTTGAAATAGCTATCAATGATGCAGACGGCGGCGCCGCCCGTGAAAACACCCAAATGTGGTGGGGCGAAACCGGCGAAGCCTGGCACGATCCGAGCGTCCTCGGCACCGCCATGTTCACCGATCGCCAAATCAACCACAAAGATCTCGGCCGCGTTCTGCCCATTCCGTTCACACCCTATCCGATCAAAGTTGATGCGGAAATGGATTTCGGCTGGGAACAAGTCGCCACGGTATTCGGCAACCATCGCATGAATAGACCTGACTCTATGTCAACTCCGGATGATGCCGAAATGAGCTGGAAGGTCGCGTGGGACTTTGACTATCTGTACTTCTGGATCAACGTTGTTGATGATGTTCTGCTCTTTGAGAACAGCGCCAGCACCTGGGCCGATGACGGCATCGAGTTCTGGTTCGACGGCAACGGTGACCAAACAAAGAGCTGGGACGGTCTTTTTGACCAATTCCTCAAATGCAATTACAATGAGGAAACGGTTCTCAGCCCGATCGTCTGGGGTGCCAGAAACCCATCTCCGGAACCGACCGAAGAGCAGCTCGCCAGCATTAAACAGGCGAAAAAGTTGACGGACAAAGGCCTGGTATTTGAAGTGGCGTTCCCGCTTGATGTCTTGAATATCGAGCCCGGTTTCGGCACCAAGATGGCGCTGGATCTCGACTGGAACGACAGCGATACCCCGGGTCTGGATCGCGATACCAAGATCAAAGCGTTTGATCCGACAGACGGCGTGTGGGGCAATTCCAACCTCATGGGTCTGGCCATGTTCGTCGGCAGTGTGCTGCCGTCCGAGGTCGAATCCGATGTTGATGCTGTTGTCACCACCTACCAACTGAAACAAAACTATCCGAACCCGTTCAACCCGACGACGACAATCGAGTTTGGCATTCCAAATGCGGAAAGAGTCAAACTGACGATCTATGATATTCTCGGCCGCCGCGTTGTAACGCTTCTGGATGAACGTTTGGAAGCCGGCGTCCATACGGTTACGTTTGATGCCGGAAAATTCGCCACGGGCGTCTACATTTACAGCCTCGAAAGCGGCGATCGCGTTATGACCAAAAAGATGATGTTGATTAAATAATCTGTTCCCATCGTCCGTCTCAAGATGACCTTGGGACGGACGATAGTCGCGAAGTTATGCTTCCAACTATGCAGGCAGGATCACGTGTCCTGCCTGTTTTATTTTATCTGAACAAAATAAACAGAACAGCATGAAAAACCTAAAAGAGTCATCTCCATCAACCAGCCAAATGAGACCTGCGAAAAAAGTGGCATTTCGTGTCATACTGGTTCTTTTTCCCATCCTTTTTCTTGTTCTGCTCGAAGTCTCGCTGCGCCTGGTCAACTATGGCGGCACGCTCGATGTGTTCGTGCCGGGACCGGGACCGCTGCGCGATTTTTATATCTGCAACCGGGACATTGCCCGACGCTACTTTGCCGGCAGTGACATCCTCCCCACGCCGGCGAATGATTATTTCCGCCAACAAAAACCGGCGAACGGATTTCGTATTTTTGTCCTCGGCGGCTCCACCGCCAACGGTTATCCCTACGGATCCAATCTGATGTTTTCCCGCCTGCTCGAACAGCGCTTAAAAAAAATGTTGCCGAATCGAGTCGTCGAAGTCGTCAACGTGTCGACGGCGGCGATCAACAGTTACGCTCTTTTGGATGTGATGGATGAGGTGCTGGCGCAGGAAGCGGATCTCATTTTAATATACGCCGGACACAACGAATATTATGGCGCGCTGGGCGTCGCGTCCATGATCAACATCGGCCGCACTCCGGCTTTTGTCCGCTTTTATTTGAAACTCGCGCGTTTTAAAACATTTCGTTTGATACGCGACAGCGTTCAATTTTTACAAAAAAAGACAGAGAACACCGCGCCGACAGCGACGCTCATGCAGCGGATCGTCGCCACGCATTCCATCCCGTTGAACAGCCCGCTCTATCAAAAGGGAGTTGAGCAATTTAGCGGAAATTTAAAGCGTATATTGAAAAAAGCGGCCAGGGCGAATGTGCCCATTTTTGTCAGCGAGTTGGTCAGCAATACCAGCGACGTTCCGCCGTTTATCTCTGTGGATGAAACGGAATCGGCGCACGAAACGTTTGAAAGAGCCAAAAAAGAAGAACAAGCCGGTTTATTCCAAAACGCCGCCATTGATTTCACCAAAGCCAAAGATTTGGACGGGCTGCGGTTTCGCGCGCCGTCCGAGTTCAATCAGATCATCCACTCGCTCGCCGATCAGTTTGATGCCGTTGTTGTGCCCATGCTTTCCGTTTTTGAGTCGGCATCGCCAAACGGCCTGGTGGGCGACAATTTAATGATCGATCATCTTCATCCAAACATCGACGGCTATTTTTTGATGGCCGAGGCCTTTCTGCACAAGATGCTCGAATCCGGCTTTTTACCCGCGGCGAAACCGCACACTCTTGACACGATGCTTCGATCAAGTTATACGCCGCTGGACAGTTTATATGGCGCGCTCAACATCCTCGTGCTCAAATCCGGCTGGCCGTTCCAGCCGAATCCGGCATCGATCGCAGTGCTCGATAGTTTTCAGGCAACAAATGAAATGGAAAAGATGGCGCAACAGGCCGCCAAATATGATAATGTTTCCATTCAACAGGCGCATGAAAAACTCGCCACGTATTTTGAGGACATCGGTGATCAGGTCAGCGCGCTGGCGGAATACCAAGCGCTCGTGGCGCTCAAAACGATGTCGGCCAAACCGTATTTAAAAGTAAGCGAGGCGAGAATCAAAGCCGAACAGCTTGAGGGCGTGCCAGACCTTTTGAACGAGGCGCTGTTGTTTGATACATCGCCGCTGCCCTACATTATGCTCGGCGAAGCCTTGAACGGGCTCGGGCGCTATCCGGAGGCGATTGTCGCGTTCGAGCAGGCGCAGCGCGTCGGCGCGCCGCCAAACGATCCGCATGTTGTTTTGGGATTGTCATTTGCCTATCAACAAAGCGGACAACTTGACAAGCTGCAAAAATTACAGCGTGAACACGGCTCGTCAACCGCAAGTATGCAGCAGGCGGACGGCGATGCCCAACTTTATCAACTTTTGCAATATGCCGATCAACTCATTCAAGCCGATGAATTTGATCGCGCGTTGATTGAATTGCAAACGTCGTTAACGATACGCGAGACCAGCCAGGCGCACACCTGGATCGGTCAAATTTATATGGAAAAAGAGCAGCTTGACCTCGCGGTGATCCACCTGGAAAAAGCGCGCGCTTTGGGCTCGACGGATCCGCTGATGTTGTACAATCTGTGCGTCGCGCTGTACCAACAGCAGGAGTACAAGCGCGCTCGGGACATTCTTCTGGAGGTAAAAAAGCAGGCGCCGAATTTTGGCGATCCCTATGATTTGCAGCAAAAAATTGAAAAATTGCTAAACTAGTTTTTTGCAGATGCCCAAAGAAAAAAGGACACCGATATACGCCGGAAGCATGTTCACGGATCGGGATCATTTTTGACCAACCTCAATATGAAAAAAAATCGGGGCGCTCTAATCCGTTATATCCGTAGAAAGCCGTCTCCCTTTCCAGGAAAAAATACCGCGGCATATTTTCCTGAATAGATGCTTTTATTTATCCTCGATTTTCCCTACTTTTTTTCATGCAGAATTTAAAAGATACAGGAGTTTGATATGCCTCAATTCACCTCACGCCGGGCGTTTCTCGGCACACTTGGCGCCGCGGCTGCAGCACTGCCGTTTCTGGCAAGCTGCTCACAGCGTGCGAAACCGTCCGGCGATCAACGCAATGTGATTTTCATTTTATCCGATGACCATCGTTATGATTTTATGGGTTTTCTCAACACGCCCACATTTCTCGAAACACCCAATATGGACCGCCTGGCGAACAATGGCGCCTATTTGCAATATGCCTTTGTGACAACGTCTCTTTGTTCGCCGAGCCGCGCCTCCATCCTCACGGGACAATATTCGCATCGCCACGGCGTCATCGATAACAACGTTGACATTCCGGAAGGCACAGTGTTCTTTCCGGAGTATCTGCAAAAAGCCGGTTATCAAACGGCCTTTATGGGCAAATGGCACATGGGGCATGACACAGACAATCCGCGTCCGGGATTCAACAAATGGATCAGCTTTAAAGGACAGGGCGTCTATTATGATCCCGAGCTCAATGTGGATGGTGAAAACCTTCAGCGTGAAGGTTATATCTCGGATCTGTTGACCGATTATGCCATCGACTGGTTAAAGGACGAACGCGAGCAGGACAAACCGTTTTTTCTCTATCTGTCTCACAAAGCCGTGCATGCCATGTTTGAACCGGCAAAATGTCATCTTGGCCGCTATGAAAACGAAAAACTCGATTACCCCAAAAGCATGGCCAATACCGAAAAGAATTATAAAGGCAAACCGCTGTGGGTCAGAGAACAGCGCTACGGCTGGCACGGCGTGGATTACATGTATCACGGCCAAATGGATTTTGACACGTTTTATCGCCGCTATTGCGAAACCCTCCTCGGCGTGGACGACAGCATTGGCCGTGTTCTGGCTTACCTCGAAGAAGCCGGATTGCTGGACAACACCCTGGTTTTGTATATGGGCGATAACGGCTTTTCTTTTGGCGAACACGGTTTGATCGATAAACGGCACATGTACGAATCCTCGCAGCGCGTGCCGTTTTTAGCGCATTGCCCGGAGCTCATCAAACCCGGCACGGTCGTTCAGCGTCTGGTGCAAAATATTGATGTGGCGCCGACCGTGCTGGAGCTCGCCGGTCTGGACAAACCGTCCACCATGGACGGCCTCTCCATGGTCAAGCTGCTCAAAGGCGAGGAGACCGAGTGGCGAGATCGCGTCTACTATGAATATTATTGGGAGCGCAATTTCCCGCACACGCCGACCGTGCACGGCATCCGTACGGAAAAGTACAAATACATGCGCTATCATGGCATTTGGGATTCGGACGAGTTTTATGATATCGAAAACGATCCGGACGAAATGCACAATCTGATCGAAAATCCACAATACAAAGAGCTGATTGAGCAATTCAATACCGAGTTGTTCGACTGGCTCGAAGAGACCAACGGTTTGCAAATTCCGTTGCGGCGCGACCAGGGTTTCCGCGGCGCGGAGCGCAAACCACATTAAATAAAAAACGTGGCGAACACCGATGTTCGTCACGTTTTTATTCATTCAAACGTGTCAAGGGCCGGTGTGCTAAAAAAGATGCTATCCATTGTCCTGCAGGCTCTGCCGATCATCGCCATTTTTATTCTCATCGCGGTGATGATCGATATTCTCGACAAAACCGGCCTGCGAGATCAGCTAACGAGCTGGATTGCCGCACAAGGCGAGTATGCCGTGCTGCTCTACATTGTTTTCGTTGCTGTCTTGTACAGCCTGTGGGCGTCGGGCAACGTGCTGGGCGCCATGGGTTATATTTTATTCGGTTATGTGAAAGGCGTTATCTATTTTTCTATTGCCGGCCTTTTATCCTGTATCGCGACATTTTTTATCATCCGCTATTTTTTTCAGAAACCGTTCCAGAGCTTTTTAGCCCAAAAACCGAAACTGCTCAACATTCAAAAATCGTTTCAGCAGCAGGGCTGGTTCTTTTATGTTCTCATTCGGATTTCGCCCTTTCATGCTGTTTTTGTCAACGGATTGTTTGCTCTATCCACCGTTCGCTTTCGTGATTTTTTCACCTCGCTGGTCGCCATGATTCCTCAATGGATGTTGTTCGTTTATTTTGGCTACTGCGCCGCCACCGCCGTGGAGACCAGCCCCTTCAGCACGCCATCCATTTTGCGTTACATCAGCCTGACGCTGTTCATCGGCGTCATCCTCTACATTGCGCAATTGACGCAAAAAATCATCCGCGAGTCGTAACCATCAACGTGGTGGATTAATACTTGCAATTCTTTACCTCAGCCCTTACTTTATGGCTCAAGCACGAGTTTGATATGACCAAAGGATAACAGAAAATGCGTCACCTTGTTTTTTTATTTTTAATAGTAATGACCTTGCCGATCCGCGCAGCTCAGATTGATTATATCCATCCCCTGCCAAACAGCCGGTACCATTCCGCTTCCACCACCATTATCGTTCGATTTGAAAATCGTTCAAGTCTGTCCGGCCCTAACGATGTCAAGTTCAGTCTGGCCGGGAAAAAGCAAAAAATAATCAAGGGGTCAACGATCCTTTCCTCTGATGGCGAGACGTTTATTTTCAAGCCTTCCACCGCATTTACGCCGAATGATACGATCAGCTTGAAAATCACCGTGCCCAAATTGGACATTAATTATTCATCGGTCTTTTATATTTCCGCGCAAGCGTCCGGGGCGCTCGCGCCAGGCGCTGAGGATGAAACGGCGACGATCCCGACAGTGGTAACGAATACCGCCCGGATCGTCAACGGCGTCTCGCTGCCCAGCGATTTTCCCGAGATTCACGTCAGCCACAATGGTGAAACGGCGGATGGTTTCATCTTTATCACAACCTACGATTTGTCGGTGAACTATGCCATGATTTTACGCAACGACGGCACCCCGTATTACTATCGCCGCCGACTGGGCAACTCGCGGTTGTGGGATTTTACCGTGCAGGCGGATAACAAGTTAACCTTGATTGAGGGTGAAACGGCGCGAATATTTGATCAATCTTTTGAAGAGATCGACTGGACCAAATGCGGCCACGGCTACAAGACCGACTATCACGAGTTTCGCCTGACGCCCGAGGGCCACAAAATTCTGATTTGTGAAGACATCGAATCGATCAATATGAGTGCGCTTGTTGAAAACGGCAAGCCGAACGCGCGCGTCGTCGGCAACCACGTGCAGGAACTGGATGCGAACGGCAATGTGATTTTTGAATGGCGCTCCTGGGATCATTACAATATTCTGGATTCGCACCTCGACAACTTTGGCACATCAACCATTCATTATGCCCACATTAATGCGGTGGATATTGACTATGACGGCAATCTGTTGATCTCCGCCCGCACCATGGATGAAATCACCAAGGTCGATCGGCGCACCGGCGAGGTGATCTGGCGGCTCGGCGGCAAAAACAATCAATTTGTCTTTGTTAACGATCCGGAGATGTTTTATTATCAGCATGATATCCGTGCTGTGCCGGGCTTTCCAAATCATTACACCCTTTTTGACAACGGCAATTATCACCAACCGCCTTTTTCCCGCGCCGTGGAATATGTTGTCAATCCCACAACCAAACTGGCAACCAAATTATGGGAGTATCGGCACAGACCGGATTATTATTCGCACTGGATGGGCAGCGTGCAGCGCCTGCCGAACGGCAACACCGGCATTTGCTGGGCGCTCAAATCGCTGCCGGATTACACCGAAGTGGATCCCTTTGGCAACATCGTTTATCAACTGGAGTTTGATCCGACGGCAACCGTGTATCGCGCGCATCGTTTTCCCTGGCAGGGCCGCGCCCGCAAACCCTACCTCCTGCTTGAAGAAGGCCCCGAGGCCATCACCCTGATTTATAATCATTTTGGCGCCGAAAATATCGCCTATTATAACGTCTATGCGGATACACTGAAGAATTCACTCACACGGGTGGACACGACGAGCCGGACGCTCATCCATCTGTCCGATCTGGTCAATGACAAGACCTACTATTTCCGCGTCACCAGCGTTGATGAAAACGGTAACGAAAGTGAATTTTCCAACGAGGTTGAAACACAGGTGCAGATCATCAAACCGGGGGAAAATCAGATCAGAAATGGCGATTTTAGCGATGATACGATAAACTGGGTGCTGACCACGACAGACGATGACATTGCCAACTGGGACACGGATGACAACGGCCGTTTGAATATCCAAATTTATTCATCCAGTGGATTGGCCAACGATGTCCGCGTCTCGCAGCGGCGCATTTTATTGGGGTACGGCCGCCGATACAGATTAGAATTTGACGCCTACGCCGATACGAACCGCCCGCTGGATGTGCGCCTTATGGATGACCGCGGCGGTGTGGATTACAGCGAACTCGGATTGATCCAGCTCACCATGCGGCTGAAACATTACAGTCTTGAATTTACCATGTGGGACGACACCGACAAAACCGCGCGCCTGTTTTTCAGCGTCGGCGATGTAGTTGGCGATGTGTATATTGACAACGTTTTTCTGAGTCAAGTGACGGATACGGACATTGTGGACAATCACATTATCCATCCACAGCCTTTCGAACTTTATCCGGCCTATCCAAATCCGTTTAACGCGACCACCACCATTCGATATTTGATCGATGGACCGGCCAACGTGCAAATTTCCATTTTTGATATTCTGGGACGACAACTAAAAAGCGAGAACCTCGGACATGTTGAGGCGGGAACGCACGACTATCATTTTAATGCAGTGGATCTGAGCAGCGGCCTCTATTTTTATCAGATTCAGGTTACGGAGCCCGGGAGTCAGAGACAATTTCTGGATCGGAAAAAATTCATGCTGCTCAAGTGAGTGGAATTTATCGCTTGATCCCGTGCAAAAAATCCGCCAGACCGGCGAGGTCATCCGTATTGATCAAATCGACGCCATTTTCCAATAGCACATTCCACAATGCCAGTCGTGCGGAGGATTCATAAAAATCGGTGGACCAAAAACGCACCAGTTGACCGTTGCGGTGAGCCTCGTGCACAATAGAGGAGAGTTTCAGTTTGTCTGCGTCGCTCATCTCCCCCACACCCCGCCAGGCAAAATGAGATATCCAGTTGTCACTAATCCAGGGAAATAACTCGGCCGGTTCGCCGTTTTGCAAATCACTTATTCGTCCATCCAGGCCGGCGAGCCGATCCGACGATGCAGACAGCGTTTGTATCGGGCGGTTGCCGGACAATAAAACGGTCACAGCTTTTTCATTTTTGTCACCTTCGTTCCAGCTGGTGATCATGCCGGCGTACCGCAAAAGGATCGGCTGCAAAACAGTAAAGGTAGAATCGGCATCGGACTTGATGTCGATCATCAGGTAAACCGTCGGCCATTGGGGATAAATTGTGCCGTTGTTCTGTGAAAAAAGCTCGTAAAGCGGATCAAGATAAAGCGATTGCAGCGTTCGATTTTCTTGAATATCCTCCGGATCATGCGCGACATAAAGGTTTTCATTTTTCAAAAAAACATCAACCTCAAAACTGGTAAAACCATATGCTAGGGCATCAAACAGCGGCCGCGGGTGGTCATAATCATTATGCGCATGCGCCTGCCGGAGAAACGAATGGCGATGCGGGGTGCATAAACAAGCGGAGAGGATTAAACTGATAACGAGAAAAAGCACAATTTTCGAACGCGGCATTTGAGGGTCCTATAACAAATAATCCGTTTTCACCCGCTTCAAACTGGCAAAAATATTTTCCTTGGCGCCGGGCACTTTGCCTTCCAATTCTGCTAACCACTCTTTGACAAACTGCCGTTTCGAATGGCCGTCGGTCGGGCACTCCTGATCTATGATCGGCGTGTTTCGCTCAACACAAAACTTTTTCACCAGTTCTTCTTCAATGTAGACCATGGGCCGCAGCACGTGGTATTTGCCCTGGAACACGGCGAGATTCGGCACCATAGTGCTGATTTCCCGTCCCCAAATCATATTAATCATCAGCGTCTCAATGATGTCGTCTTTGTGATGGCCGAAAACGATTTTTTGACAACCGAGTTCTTCGGCGGTCTCAAAAATGGTTTTGCGTTTTAAACGGGAGCATAAAAAGCAGGGGCGCTCGCGATTGGCGTCGCTGTGGGCGTAGGGGCCGAACTCGGTTCGAACGATTTTCCCCTGAACGCGCAGGCGATCAAAATAGAGCTGCATACATTCGCATCGGTTTTCGGCGTTGTCACCAAATCCGAGATCCACATAAACGGCGTAGAGATTGATATTATCGGCATAATGCCAGATATGCTGCGACAGCAGATCGAGCAGCGCCATCGAATCGGCGCCGCCG
The DNA here is from genome assembly GCA_964432185.1 of uncultured Cytophagia bacterium. Taxonomy (GTDB): domain Bacteria; phylum Zhuqueibacterota; class Zhuqueibacteria; order Residuimicrobiales; family Krinioviventaceae; genus Kriniovivens. Next base: position 2,906 of record CAYSNA010000089.1, on the reverse strand, counting down.
GAGACGGCGAGAAGCACCGAATCGTTCTCCTGCAGCATCTTGTATTCAAGAACAGCTTTATCGAGGCGCGCGTTCAACGCTTTGTGCAAACGGGTCATGGTTGATTTTCGTTACTGCGACTTTCCAGTTCCTGCTCCACCTCGCGGATGACGCTTTTCATGAACGCGTCAATGGCCTCCGGCGACACATCCGCCTGTCGCGCCAGCTCCAGCTCCTCCTGGCCGAGCGCGTATTTGCCCTCGCGCACATGCGCCAGCCCTTTTTTATAGAGGATGATCGACGACCACTCTTTTTTCCCATACAAGTTGGCGTACTCGAGCGACTCGTCATAATCCGCCTGCGCGCGCGGCCAGCGCTCTCGGTTGACCGACGTGTCCGCCGATTTCACCAGCGAGCGGATGACGCCCTCCACGTCCGGGATGTAATTGTAAAATCGCGCCGCATATTCAAAATGCCCCTGCGCTTTTTTCCATTCCTGGTTGTCGAACAAAATATCGCCCATGTGTTCTTCGATATTGGCGAGCGCCACGGTATCGGCGAGAATTTCCATCAGATCACCGGCGCTTTGAAAAAAGGTGTACGCCTCACCGACCTGGCCGTCTTCTTTTAACGAGACCGCAAGTTGATATCCGGCGTCGGCGCGTTCGCGATCGCGTCCAACAGAACGGGACAGGCGTTCGGCGCTCTGCAGATAGTCAATCGATTTCTTCAGAAAACCGCTCTGCCGCATCAGCGTGCCGAGTTTGGTATTCAACTGCACCACCTTGAGCGTATCGCCGACATGCAGATAACTTTCGGCGCTGCTGTCAAAATGTTCCCACGCCTCAATCAACTTGTTTGCATTAAAATTGATCGAGCCGAGTCGAAAATAGATCAGCGCCGTCGTGTGTTCATCCTTTATACTTTGCGCAAAAGCCAGCGCCTGTTGATAGGTCGCCTCGGCGTCATCGTGCCGATCGAGCTTTTCGTAGGTATCGGCTATTTGCATAAGCGCAAAGAGCCGGCCAAAATCATTGGTGCGCGTTTGAAAATTATCAAAGGCTGATTCCGATTGACCGAGGCTCTCATCAAATTTTTGCATCTTTTTCAGCAGGTCGGCAAAATTCAGTTTTATCCAGCCATATTCGTGATCGGTTCGCGGATAGAGGTGAGCCAGGCCTTCATAGAGATCGACCAGCGCGCGACTTTCATCAAAAGTGTGGGTGATATGAGAGTTTTGAATGGTTTGGATATTTTTCAAAAAGAGCGCTTTGGCCATGTCGCCTCGTCCACGCCAATCCGAAACCAGCGAACTGATGGCGCCATAAGGCTGCGGATAGAGGCTGTGGGCCAGAACAGAAGCAAAGACTGAATCGGCTTTGACTTTGAACCGCTGAAAGCCCGGATGCGGCGGCCAAATGGGCAAGGTATTCTGCACGATGGAAATGTCGCCGAGCCGAATGGGCAGATAAACATAGACGCTGTCGTTGTGCGCGGATAAAACATAGGCCAGGCGAGCTTTGGTTTGCTGCAGCAGCGAATCAACGTCGCGGAGTTTTAGCGGCCACGTGGCGATGTCCCGCTCAACCACCTTGGCGCGCAAGCCGCTGTTTTGGTAACCGGCCATGCCGGCGCGCACGGTGGACGTTGCTCCGAGCAGGCGAAATAACGACGGCAGCGTCACGTCATCGGTGAGAAACAGAATGCCGGTTTCGCTCGCATGAAAACTAAAGCCAAAGTCGCGCCGGCTGGTACGAATGGACTTTATAAACGTCTCGAGCGTGTTCACCATGTCGTCGATGTCATATTCGGTCAGCGACAAGCGGATGTCGAGATCATTGATAAACACATCGCTGGGAAACTCGACAGCCTTGACATTAAGATAAAAGCCGTTTTTATCTTTTTGAATGAAAAAGAACAAAAAGACCTGCAAACCGAAGGTTTGTTCCAGTTCAATCAATTGCCGTTGTGAAAAAGAGCCGGAAAAATCGGATAGAAAAACCGAACGCAGATGATGCTGGATGGTATCAATCGGCGTGAACACAAACTGATCGGATCGGATCAATCGAACAGCCAAATTCAAATAGGCGTCATCGACAATCTGCACCAGTTCCTGCGTTTCAGCGGTCACCACATACATTCGCCGCATGGACAAATTCAACGACGAGTCCGCGACTGCGCTGCCGGCCAGCAGCAACAGCCAAAAAGCCAATATGTATTTTTGAATGTTCAAATCGGTATTTCGGATTATAAGCCTAATGTAGATGATGATAATTTGTCGCCGGCGCGTCCGACCATGGCGTTGTTCAGTGGGATGTAAATGGTGATATGCTCACCGAGCGGCTGTAATTGTTCTCGCGTTATTTTGATGCTTGAGCCGTAAAAGGCTGTGAGGCGTTTTTTCAGCGCCGCATAAATCTCGTCACGGCTCGATTCCTCCCAGGTTTCGCCATCGTTTTGTTCAAACTGATCGGCGACTTCGAGCACGATCATATCCTTTTCCAGATGACAGGCCACAAGCACGGTCACCGGATGCGTCTGCAGCTCGGCGCCAAACCGGATGCATCCGTCAATGAACGGAAACAGGGCCAGGCTGGGGAACGGAATTTCAAAACACTCTTGCGTAAATTGTTTGGTGACCACAAGGCGCTCACCCAAACGAGACCGTTCAATGGTCAAGTACAAATCAATGGCCTTGAACTCTTCGCCGAGATACGTTTGGTCGGATTTTTTTAACTCGGTGATGGTTCTGACGAAATTGGCCAAATGTTCCACCGCCTCACTGGCGCGGATGGAATCAAATAAAATGAGCGCCGCAATATTGTGCAGCGAATTGTAGAGAAACAAACTGGTGACCGGTTCCGGCAGCGGCTTGAGTTCCGGCTTGAGCGTAGACGCGACACGTGAAACGGACGACGGCGGTGGCG
>CAYSNA010000088.1:12122-14768 GCA_964432185.1 uncultured Cytophagia bacterium | reverse complement strand
CATTATAGCCGCGCCCCCAGCTTTTGATGAGCGTCTCGCCCAGCAACGCATCTTCCGGCCCGCCGAAAACAATCGGCATTATATTATAATTTTGAATGAGCTTTTTTCCGACCTGAGCAAACCTGGTCAGGCTCCATCGTTTGGCCTGCATTTTTGAACCTGGCGCAAACGCGACAAAGAGACTGTCGCGTGGCGCTTGTTGCTGTGCAGTCAACCAGTCGTCAACCGCGCGTCTTTCTTCATCCTGAATGAACAATGAAAAGTCGGCATGTCCGGGTTTCGGAATATCGATGCCATCGGTTTTCAGGCGAGCCAATAACAGGTCGGCTTCGTGCACGGCACCGCTGGATTTCACCTTGTAGAAATCCGCCATGCCGATGATATGCCGGATGCCGGCGAGATGGAAAATCCGGCGGTCGCGTTCCACCTGTTTTAACGAGCGGTTTGACGGCACAAGATAGGCGAGCACATCAAACTTTTTCAACCGAAGAATCGGGATCAGAACGACCAGCGACATCAACTGGAATATTTTATTCAAGCGTCTGGATTTTGGAAAGGACAAATAAGAATCAAAATAATCGGTGTTGTCAAACACCTGTCGGGCGGTCACTCGTTTTTCGTTGAGAAATTTATCGGAAAACAGGGTGAATTCGCCGTGCGGAAAAAAGCGCTTCAAGGCGCGCATGGCGGGCAGGATCATCAATGAATCACCAAGATGGCCGATATGGAAAACTAAAATTCGAGACTTTGGATGAGATTCCTTCACAAACGTGGCTGGTCTTTCTTTTTTGCAACATCACCAGAGCGAAAATGGACGTGCTTATAAATCCAGATTATCGCTATAAACATCAAGACCTCCCCTGGAAAAAGTCGAAATAAACGAAGAATATACTGCGGATACGACCATTGATGTGCATTGAGAAAAATTGGCACAAAAAAGTAGATGGCAAAAACATTCTCATACAGCGTTGAACCGACTTTTTTTAAAAACAGGTAAAGAAGGAAAAAGACAAGTAACGGGACAAAAGCCAAGCCAATCCATTTTGTTGCAGCAAAGGCGCACGCAATGAGCGGCACAGTTGGAAAACCAACAACGCCATAGGTCCGCAATCCTAATTCCCACGTAATTTGGTCCTCCAACGAAATCAAACTCTTGTTCTGATTCAAAAAGCTCGGAAGAATTTGATCGAAACCGCGGCCATAGATGTGAGGCCCCATTTCGGGGCGATTTAAAAAACTATCAATTATGATATCGTTATGCTGAATCGTCGCAAACCGATCAAAGAACATCAAGTTCTGGCCGAAATACTGATAGTGATAGACGAGGTTGCCGCGCTCAATCACACTTCGAAAAAATTCGACCAAAAAATCAATCTGAAACATCTTGCCGGTATTTTCCAGCAGGTAATCAAGACGTTTATCCAGGGGTAAAAACCAAAGTTCGTTGCGATAGACGTGTACGATCGGTCCAAAGACAAAAAAAGCAAACAAAGCCAGCAGAATACTTGCGATTATTTGCTTGCTCGTAAAGCGTTTTCGGTAAAAGAAAGAGGTGGCAAAATAATACCCAAAGGACAGGGCTAACAACATTTTGCGGCTTTCAACCAAACCCATGATCACCCCAGTAACCAACATCAACATGATCCAAAAGTTGATGGACTTTTTGTTGTCCGATACAATAAGGATATGCGCTGTGCCGGCGACAATGGCCATATAAAAAATGGGGTAGATTGTATTAAATCCGCCAAATCCCCGGTTTTCAGTCAAGGTCTGGACCATACGGGGATCAATATTATAGAACTGGCTGAGCGCCCATAAAGCAAAACCTAGAAAATAGCAGGTAATGGAGAGAAATTTTAAAAAGTGAGGCTCGTTATTGGGGCGAAAAAGCGGCTTGCCAAGCGGCAGAACATTTACGATTTTCTGCGCAAACAACACCTGGAAAGAGACGATAAACACGGCAAGATAGCTGATAAAAGCCGTGTATAAATTGGAATCGAGAGATTGTCCGAGCGCCGTTTTTAAAAGGATGGCAAAAAAGATAGTATTAAAAAAGTAAAAAAAACCGACAAGACTGATCGAATCATACAAACCGCCGGAACTTAAAATCAAAAAAGCGCAAAAAGCGGTCACTGCCGCCAACAGCAGTATCTTTATGTCCGTTCCGAAAAGAAGTTGCAGAATAAATAGTGCGAGTACAACAGCACTAAAGATGGCCATCCCTCTAAGTCGGATCAGACGATTTGTGGATTTATCATAGGCGGTCGTATGTGAATTGAATATATGTGACATGCGTTTTTATTTATCCGGTTTCAGCATGGTGATTTCAGTTATCGAGGCCCCGCATTTGATATCGGCTCAGTCTTTATGGGTGCAACAGAAATGCGAAAAGGTTCCCTGTCACTTTCATTGTCACGGACATCGATGTGTCGTAATACATCGCCTTCATCCTGCGTACCCCAATAATTATTGGGAAAAGCCACCGCCTTTTCGCCACTGTAATAAATGGCAAACCCGGTGATGAACGAACCGAGCTTTGCATACGAAAAAGTGTTCTCCTGAATGGTCGGCGACACGCTGATGTAAATATCGACCGCGCTTTTTTCGTTTTCACCCAAAATATTCGAGTTAATCGCCACCGGCGCT
>CAYSNA010000088.1:0-12112 GCA_964432185.1 uncultured Cytophagia bacterium | reverse complement strand
GGCCTTGTTGACAAAAACACCGACGCCGCACTTGTCGACCGCATTATGGGTAAATTCCCCACGGCAGTTAAACTCGAAGGTGCAACCGACATCAAAACCGGAAAAAATATTATCACTGACCAGGGCGCGCGATGTATTGACGAGCAGACCAGTCCCGTATAGATATGGCTCGCTCGTCTGCATGAACAGATTGTGTCGCGCATCGGCATACGAGTTGCCCTCAATTTTCAGTCCTGTCGGGCAATTGACCACCATATTGTTCTCGAACGTCCCGGTGCTTTCCCTGGTCAGCAGCACACCAAACGTGCCGACTTTGGTAATGAGCGAATTGGTCACCGAATAATCCGCGCGGGAAGTACGCAACGCCGTCGCGGCAAAATCTATGCGGCCGTAATTGATAAACGTTTCGCCGTTGATGACAATGCCGCGCCACGCCACATACCCGGGTTCCTTTGACGGGGTGTTGGCGGTGAGCCAAACCGGATCATCCTCCGTCCCGTTGATCTGCAAATTGCCATCGACTTTCAGCTCGTAATTGCCGCCAGAGCGCACAACGCAACCTTTATCGATCAACAACGTGCCGCCCTCCAAAATGGCAAGATCGCCATTAAGAATAATGTGTCGATTGGCCGGCCAGACCTCATAGGTTTCGATCACACCCGAATTGGTAATTTCCGGGTAGAGCTTGAGCTCCGGCAGCTCGGTTGCTGCGTCCACATTCAGCACATATCGCCAACCAAAACCATTTTTCGAGGCGACCAGATTATAGTCACCGTCCAGAATTTTGGAAAAGGAGAATTTGCCGGCTTGGTCGGTGGACGTGGAATAGACGGCATCAACGAGACGATGATCAAACAATCGGTCCCGTCTTAGATCGAGGCCGACGTTCGGATACTTTTTCAGCCGATTAGTCATGATTGTATCATAGTCCGTCACGGCGTACAATTCAATGGTCACATCGGAAAAATCCGATTGCCCCGAGAGCGTCACCACACCGGCAAGTGAGAATTCTTTCGGTTCAGTAAGCTGCCGCGTGCATGTTAATAACATGAAAAGTGAAAAAAGGAAAAAAACTATTTTCTTCATGGTTTGCCTCAGATTAAAAATAATAGAGAGCAATGAGCGTAATGGAAAGCACACCGACGAACACACTCATCGGCAGGCCGATTTTCAAAAAGTCGCTGAATTTATAACCGCCCGGGCCGTAGACCATCAGATTGGTTTGATAGCTGATGGGCGAGGCGAAACTGGCGGATGCGGCAATGGCGAGGATCAGAAAAAACGGGCGAATGTCCTTCAGGCCGGTGCTGTTGGCGATGGATAACACCACCGGAAAAGAAAGCGCGGCGGCCGCATTGTTGGTGATGACGATCGTGTACAGACTGGTCATAATATAAATCCCGACAAGCAGCCCAACAGAACCAAACATACCGAACGTATTCTCCACCTGTTTGGCGACAAAATCCGCCAGGCCGGAATTGACCATCGCCTGGGCAATGCCAAAAGCCGAGGCAATGACCAGCAACACGCTCCAGGTCACACTTTTGCGAGCCTCCTCGGGTGAAATGGTTTTGCTAAAAACGAGAATGGCGGAAGCCAACGCCACAGCCAGCAAAATGGGCACGCTTTCCGTGGCCATGGCGATTATCATCACCACTAAAATGCCAAGGGAAAACCAGGCATGCCATTTGGGTTTTGAGGGCAAGCCGTTGGCCCGGGATACCAGATAAAAATCCTTGGTGTGATACCATTTGCCGGCAAAATCTTTGCGCGCGAGGATGAGCAGTGTATCTCCGGCTTTTAAGATGATATCGCCAATTTTTTGTTGAATACGCTCACCGCTGCGATGAATGGCCAGAATGACGGCACGGTAACGCGTTCGAAATTGACTGTAGCGTACATTTTTCCCGTTCAAAGGTGAATTCTCAGACACAACAACTTCGAATACCCCAAACTCGTCCGAGTCATAACTTTTAAGATTAAAAGCTGTATCTTTGAGGACGGATAAACCTGGAGTTCGCTGCAATTCCAGAATGGTTTCGGGCAGACCGGTGAAAAACAATCGATCGCCCAGCGTAATAACTTCAGCCGGACCAACATTGTTGCGGATTTCTCCATCTCGTTCAATTTGAAAAAGATACAAGCCCTTCAAATGACGCAAACCCGCCTCTTTGATCGTTTTTCCAATATGTTTATAATTCGGCTCCACCTTCATTTCAATGACAAACTCGCGCGTCTGTTCGCCCAGTTGCCGCATGGGCGTTTTTCGATCCGGCAATAAATAATGACCAAGAAAAGACAGGATTAATACGCCGGAAAGCGCGACCGGAACGCCAATTTTGGAAATTTCAAAAAAGCCAAAACCGTCAAGATGATTGGCGGTCAACAGACCGTGTATGACCAGCGTGGTGCTGGTGCCAATTAACGTACACATGCCGCCAAGAATGGAGGCATACGACAACGGGATCATAAATTTTGACACCGAATAGTCGCTTTTCCGCGCAGCGCTGCGAAGGGCCGGAATAAAGATCGCCACAATAGGCGTGTTGTTAAAAAATGCGGAAATGGCGCCGACCGGCAAAAGAAATCTCAACAACTTGATGGACAGGCTGCCGTTCCCGGCAAACAGCTTTTCGCCCAGGGAATAGAGTATACCGGTTGTTTGAATCGCGCCGGCCACGACAAACAGAAAAAGAACGGTCAACATGCCGTGGTTGGCAAATCCTGAAAAAGCCTCTTCAATCGTAATAATGCCGCCAAGGGTCAAGAGAATGAGAGCGGCAAAAACAACCACATCTGGCTCAAACAGATCACTAATGAGCAGGATGGTCATCACAACAATAATGGCGCTGGTATATAGAAATGCAAAATCCATCATGCGTTGTTTTTCCGGGAAAAGGCGAACGACAAAACATCGTGCAGACGCGCTTTCGCCCCGTCACTTACAGAATGGGGCATTCTGCACTGTTTGATTATAAATGCCTTGTCCATAAACATGCTCTATTTATACCGAGTTGCGGAAAGCGAAAATAAAAATAATCCAGGATCACACCTCCTTCTAAACTGGCCCCCGTGTTCCGTCGGCACCTACCTGTTGCGCTCCGCGTTGAATAAAAAAAAGTTCGTCTGTGGATGAATCATGATATGTTCAGACGAACTTGTGATGTGACTATTGAGTAGCGGTTAAATTTTTTCAAGTCGTATCTGCGAGGCATCCAGCACAATCGATTTGCCAAGAGTTGTAAAATGGATGACGAACAAACGATCGCCACGTTCCTGGACAATCTGTCCTTCGTACCCCATCAGCAAACCGCTGCTGATGCGTACGTGATCGCCGGTGATGAGTCCCGGCCGCACATCAAATTGCAGGTCGGTTGACAAGAGCAATTGAATGGCCTCCAGCTCCCGATCCTGAACCGGCATTGGCTGATTGTTAAAGCCGACGATGCGCACGACGCTGGGCGCCTGCAGCACATCGAATCGATTGACATATGGAATATGACAAAAAATATAGCTCGGAAAAACCGGCGCCTCGACCCATTTTTTGCGGTCCTTCCATTGATTCAACGTTTTTCGCAACGGCAAATAGCTCGTCACACCAACGCCGTCCAAATAATCTTTGGTCTTTTTTTCGTGACGCGGCCGTGTCACAAATGCATACCATCGGGTATCACGAGCTGAGACCACCTAATCCTCCACTTATCACAACAAAAACTCAGACGGTTTGCTGACGACGCTTTTTGGTTTTCTTGCGTTTTTTCTTGCCGTCCGAGGTATAGTAATAATAATACTGCTGATAATAAAACGAGCCGTAAAAATTTGAGGCGGAAATGCCGTTGAGCATCACGCCAATCATGGGCGCTTCAACCCGCCGCAACTGTTCGGAAGCCATGAGCGCCGCGCCGCGCTGCGTCGAGCCGATGCGGACAACCATCACGACGCCGTCGACAATTCGCGCCAGCACCGACGGATCGGTCACCGCAATAATCGGCGGCGTGTCGATAAGAATAATATCATACTGGCTGCGCGCGTTATTCAGCAAGTTGCGCATGTAGCTTGAGCCGAGCAGCTCGGCCGGATTGGGCGGCACAACACCGCAGGTCAAAACAGACAAATTCGGCACTTCGGGAATGGACTTTACAACGTCCTGCAATTCAGCGCCGCCAACGAGCACATTGGTCAGCCCCGGTTCTTTTTCCAGTTGAAATAATTTGTTCAACATGGGGCGGCGCAAATCGGCATCAATGAGCAGCGTACGTGTACCCATTTGTGCAAAGGTGATGGCCAGATTGGCGACGGACGTGGATTTACCTTCTCGCGGTCCGGTGCTGGTCATCATGATGACATGTTTTGGATTATTCGGTGCCGAAAACAAAATATTGGTTCGCAGGGTCCGATAGGCTTCCGACACCGGCGATTTGGGCTTTAGATGGGTGACCAGCCGTTCGTTGATGGCGTTCACCTCGGGATCATCAAGCTTGACCATTTTGGCGATGATGCCGTTGTTCGCTTCCGGTTTGATGTACGGAATCGTCGCGATCAGCGGCATGCGCAAAGCTTCAACATCATCCATGCTGCGAATGGAATCATCAATATACTCAAGCGCAAATGCGATGGCGATGCCGAGCCCAAGACCGAGCAGAAAACCGAGAAACAAATTCAATTTTTTGTTTGGCAGAATCGGCTCATCCGGCTCTTTTGCTGTATCGATGATACGCACATTGCCGAGTTGACCGACTTCGGTGATTCGTGATTCCTGATATTTCTCCTGCAGCAGGATATAATATTTTTCCGCCACCTGCGCCGAACGCGCCAGCCGGGCCAGCTCAAGCTTTTTCGCCGGCAGGGTTTCCAGCGCTTTATTGGATTCTTCGGATTTCTCGCGATACGCGACAACCTTGGCCTCCAGCGCCCGCAATTCGGTCTCGACCTCTATCTTGCTCGAAAAGAGCGAATTTGACAGTTGCGCCGGATCCATAAACTGATTGGCGGCTACAGCCTTTACATCTTCCTGGAATTGTTGTTTGAGCGCCGTGACTTGATTTTCCAGATTTTCGATCTCTTTTTCCGTATGTTTGCGGATGCCGTCGCTCAAGCCCTTCTGCATGGTCTGGGCCTGGTACACGGCCAATTGCGATTGTTTTTCAACGATTTTTTCGTTGAACGCCTCGAGCACATTTGACTTGGAAATCGTTTCAATGTCAAAATCGCTGTTTTGTCTTTCAAGTTCACTGTCAATATAAATGAGGCGCTGGCGGGCGGCTTCTAAATCCGCTTTGGCGGCGTTGTGGAGCGTCTCAAATTCCGCTGCCTGCCGGACCAGTTCAGCCGTCTCCTGATCGAGCGCAACCACTTTGGCCATTTCCTGATAATCGCGCAAATTATCTTCGGACACGCGCAACGAATCCTGGTACAAGCGCAACTGTTCTTCAAGAAATTTTGTCACCTCTTGAATTTCGGCACGACTCTCTTCTTGACTCAGGCGCTCGTAGACAAATCCAACCGTATTGGAGACCAGCGCCGCCTCTTTCGGCGTATGCGACTGAAAATTGATGTCGATCATGTCCGTATTGCGGATGTGCCGCACTGCCAGTTGCTCGCGCAACTCTTTGACCTGATGATCAAAAATCTCCGACTCTTTCCACGCCTCTTTTCCAAGTCCTAAAAGCTTTGTTAACGAAAAACCAACCTGAACCGTATCCGGCCGTTCCAGCACATCCAGCTCCCTGGCGTACGATGAGCGTTTCAAATCCCGGACAACACCCTCCGCCAGTGTGCGACTTTTGAGGATTTCGACCTGATTGTTCATCAGGGTCTCTTTTGTTATCATGGAGGTAAAATCAAACAGGGATTGGCTGACGCTGGATTGCTCCACAAGCATCAGGCGAACGGATGCTTCGTACACCGGTTTCGTCGTAAAGGTGATGAGGATGGAGCCACTAAAGATGAGCAAAAAAGTAATCAGAATGGCATATCGGCCGCGGTAAAATATGCGCATATAGTCGCGCCAGGTGACTTTGGCTCTGTTATCAAATTGGGTCGAGGAATATTTGCCATTTCCGTTGTGCGGAGGCGATGCGTTCTCATTCATATTTTTTTCTTTGCGAGAGGATTAATGCTACTAAAATTACAACACATCAAAGGGGCTCTAATCCCGGGTCGAATACCATTGTGCGAGGTACACCGCCTGCACAATCATGGCAATTCGGAAACCAAGTTCAAACATTTTACTCACAAGGTGAAAGGTCGTGCCGGACACCACAACCGTATCTCCGGGTAAAAGCAACGGATTTTCATCAAGATCGCCGGTGGTGACGAAGTTTTTCACATCGACACTAATGACGAGGCTCGAGTCTTCTTGTGCGGATGTTCGGACAACACGGATTCGTTTAATGCGCGCATCTTCACGCGGGCCGCCGGCGTACGACAGCAGCGACACCAGGTCTGTTTCAAGTGGAACCATATACTGTCCGGGAACGTTCACAAAGCCCCAGACATTCACAGCCATGAGCACCTGATCTTTATCACCGAGAAAATATTGAGCGGCGCGACCAGTGGAACCGGAATTTGCCAGTCCCTGTGCATATGTTAATTGACTAAAAAACAATACTCCGGCCAGGAGTATTAAAATGCTGCATCTATGCATTGTCACCTTTTGAGTCCCGCTGATGTTAGCCATATGTATCGTCGTCCCCTCGTTAGCAAAAATAATACCTAAACCACCGCCCGTTTTCGGCCTATCGCATGTCGATCACTTCAGCATCGCTCGGCACCTGAAACTTGAAATCTTTGGCCGTCAGTGAGATGTCCGTTTTGACATTAGACATCTCTAAAGTTGTGGTATTGTCGTTCAAATCATCCTGAACGATTTTGTTAATGAGGTTTGATTTACTATCGATCCACAATTGAATTTTCGGCACAAAATGCTCACCGGTTTTTGAGGTGAGAATAATTTGATCCGGCGAATCACCCATTTTGGCGTCATATTCGGCAATGTATTTTTGCATAAAATTTTTGATGAACGGATTATCGCTGGTCGAATTTTCCGCATGATCAATGATGACCTGGTTGTTCACCTTGTTCAAGGTCCACAATACTTTGCCATCGGTAACGATAGTCTGTTCCGGCGTCTCGATCGTGAATTTGTCACCGCCCTGGGCGCAAATAAAACCGCTCACAACCTGCCGGTCATCGGTCAATTTCCAGTAAAACGTTTGGGTAAAATCCGCGCAGACATTATCAAGCTTTTCGTAGGTTTGCTGGACTTTGGCGAGAATATCATCTGCTTTTTTATCGGCTGCCCAGGCTAAAGTTGTCAGTGCTATCAAACAAACAAAAAGTGTTTGTTTTTTAAAAACAGGCATAATAGTCCTCATTTCTAATAGTCCTCGTCCTCGTCTTCGTATTCTTCGTCGCCATAACTCATGGCTTCGAGTTCGGCCGGTGAAATCAACACTTCGCGCGCTTTACTTCCTTCGAACGGCCCAACCACGCCGGCATCTTCAAGCTGATCGATAATACGCGCCGCGCGTGAGTAGCCAACTTTGAGTTTCCGTTGCACAATGGACACCGAGCCCTGGCCACTGAGCACGACGACTTTCATCGCTTCCTCAAACAAAGGATCGCGATCTCCGCCCTCCATGGAAAATTCTCCGGCCTCTTCCTCATCGTCCTTGTAAGCGGCCAACGGGAGTTTCGGATATTCTTCCTGATGCCGGACAAATTCTATAATTTCCTCAATCTCTTGTAGGGAAATAAACGCATTGTGCAGACGAATTGGTTCGGGACTGCCGGGCGGCAAAAAGAGCATGTCGCCGCGGCCGAGCAGTTTTTCCGCGCCGTTCATATCCAGAATTGTTCGAGAATCAATTTTGGACGCCACCTGAAAGCCGATACGCGCCGGAAAGTTGGCTTTGATGACGCCGGTAATCACATCGACGGATGGCCGCTGGGTTGCAAGAATCAGATGGATTCCTACGGCTCGCGACATTTGCGTCAAACGCGCAATGGGCTCTTCAACATCTTTGGACGCGCTGGCGGTGAGCATGAGGTCGGCAAGCTCATCCACAATCACCACAATATAAGAAAGCGGCTGCGGATTATCTTCGGCCCTCGGCGCATACAAACCGTCGCTGATGCGTTCGTTGTACTCTTCAATATTTCGTACACCCGCGGCGGCCAAAATCGTATAGCGATGTTCCATTTCCAGCTCGACGGATTTCAGCACCTGAATGGCCGATTTGGCATTGGTGGCCACTTTGAGTTTGGCCCCATCCACATAATTTAAATGATGCTTGTACAACTTGGCGTAATTTGACAACTCGAGACGCTTGGGATCGATCATCACCATTTGCACTTCGGACGGCGACGCTTTATAAATAAAGCTCATAATAATGGTATTGAGACAGACACTTTTTCCGGATCCCGTTGAACCGGCAACCAGCAGGTGCGGCATTTTCGCCAAATCCGCAACGAACGGTTTACCGGAAATAGTTTTGCCAAGCGCGAACGTGAGCGGCGATTTGGCGCTCTGGAATTCCGGCGTATCAACAATTTCGCGCAAATAGACAATTTCCGGCGCCGGATTGGGAATTTCAATACCGATGGCGGATTTGCCGGGAATGGGCGCGACGATACGAATGCGTTTGGCGCGCATGGCCATGGCCAGATCATCGGACAGCGACATGATGCGGGAGACGCGAATACCGGGCGCGAGTTCGATTTCGTACAGCGTAATCACCGGGCCGGGATGGATTTCCACAACTTTGGCTTTGATGCCGAAATCATCAAGTTTGTCTTCCAACAGTTGCGCATTCATGTGATACGCTTCTTCGCTGATGCCTTCCGTCGGAAAAGCCGGCAGCGTCAAAAGGTCGAGCGGCGGTTTTTGATACCGCTTGTCATAATCCGCCGAAGAAAATGTGGCGGACGGTTTTTCGACATCATCATCCAGGCCGGCTTGCAAGCCGTCGCCTTCCTCCTCCTCTGTGTCAGCGGGCTGAGGTCGCGGCTCAAGTGAAAACGGCCGATCGTCCATTTTCACCGGCGTAACGGACGGGCCGGGAGGCATCGGCATCGACATCCGCGCCGGTGGTTCCGGTTTATTGATGAGCGGTTCGCGGCGGGACTCGTCAAAAATGCGGCGCTCATTGATGATTTTTGGCTTTTTCATGCGCCGGCGCTTCAATACCGTGGAAAAGAATCCCGTGACAGCATAAAAACCGCGCGTCAAAAAAGCCTCAATGGATTGCAGCAACTCGGACAAACTGACGGTGGTGATCAACAGGACGGTCAATAAAATGATGCCGATGAGAATGATGATCGCGCCGTACTGCCCCAGGAAAAAGATCAACACTTTGGCGCCAACGCCGCCCATAAAGCCGGAAAAGCTGAATGCCGGTGGCGGGCCGTCGAGCGCCGAAATCGTATCATGCAGCGCAAAAGCGATAGAGATGTAAAAAGCGAACAGCAGCGTCAGGCCGGTCCAGCGTTTGAGCTGCTGCGTATCTTTTTGCAGCAGCCGGTTCCATCCCCACATAAAAATGAGAAACGGCAGAACGAGAACAGGATAGCCGATGGTCCAGCGAATGAGAACATGCGATAAATAGACACCGGCCCAGCCGAGCCCGTTATTCACGTGCGCCCCGGTTTTCAGGTGCGCCGGGGTTTCTGTCGGGTTGTAGGTGTAGAGCGCAATAAAAATGAGCGCACTCAGCAGCAGCAACATGATGCCGAGTATCTCGGGCTCTTTTTGCGGTGTAATAACAAAACTTTTCGAGCTGTGTCTTTTTTGCGGTTTTCGTGCTTTTCTTTTCGGCATAAAACCTGGTCGTTATTTTACTATTTCGATTCGACCGTTTGCATAAATCGGTACAATCGGACAACTGTCTAATGTGGCGCAAACGGGTAGATCAGAAGCGTATCCCAGTTCATCTAAAAATTGGCCATGCGGACATTCGTGCAGGAGCTTTGTAATATCGTGTTTATAATCCTGCGTCAATGTTAACAGTTTTTCCGCCGGCTCGTCCAGTTCAAACTGATTCGGCGCGCGGTTGACCAGCAAATCAATCAAATAGCCGCAGCAGATCGAATCCTCGATCGAAAAATCGCCATAAATACCGGCGGCAACGGCGCTGATATCATCAGGTTGATTCAGCACATGCTCAACAACGGCTGACATGTTGAGAAACGACAGCACCAGCGTTTGCTGTGCCTCGGCGGCATGCACGAGCGCCTTGGTGCCGTTTGTCGTAGTCGTAATGACCACTTTGTCCCGCAAAACGGCTGGTGTATATTCCTGCGGTGAATTGCCGAAATCAAAGCCGTCAATTTTTTGGCCTTTTCGTTCGCCGCCGAGAATAATTTTTTGTCGGCTGAAATCGGCGGCGGCGCGCCAAGCATCGTCTACCGCAATAACCGGGATGACAAAATCACAGCCGTTATACAGCGCCGTCGTAATTGTGGATGTGGCGCGAAGCACATCGGCCACAACCGTAATGGATCCTTTGACCTTTTCTCCATCTACCTGATCTGCCGCCTGAAAAAATCGTATCGTTCGCATTCGAGAGTGCAACTAGTCCTTTTTGTAGAATGGAGTTTTAACAATGTGCGCCGGATTTTTTTTGCCGCGTACATCAATTTCAATGGATGATCCGACAGCAGCGGCCTCAACCGCCACATAGCCCATACCAATGCCTTTTTGCAGCATGGGTGAAACCGTACCGCTGGTCACCAGCCCCACTTCTTTTTCACCTTGAAAAATTTTATAGCCGTGGCGCGGAAAGGCTTTATCGTCCATCTCAAATCCAATAAGCCGGCGCGAAGGCCCGTCCTCTTTCATTTTCTGGATGGGCGCTTTGCCGTTAAAATCACCTTTTTGCAGTTTGGTGATCCAGCCCAAACCCGCTTCAATGGGATTGGTGGTCTGATCTATATCATTGCCATACAGGCAGTATTTCATTTCAAGCCGAAGGGTATCGCGCGCGCCGAGACCAATGGGCTCGATATCAAATTCAGCGCCCGCCTCAAAAAGCGCGTTCCATAACCCGACAGCCTTGTCATTGGCCACGCAGATTTCAAATCCCGGTTCACCTGTGTAACCGGTGCGCGAAACAATCGCCTCAAAACCGGCGATCTGGCCCTCGCGGAGCCAATAGAAAGGAATATCAGCCAGAGGCAGATCGGTCAATTTGGCCAGCGTTTGTTCCGCCCGTGGGCCCTGTAACGCCAACAGCGTCAACTCGTCGCTGCGATTTTGCATGTCCACGCCGGGAATCAAATTTTGCCGCAGCCAATCCCAATCTTTTTGCAAATTGGAGGCGTTGACGACGAGCATATAAAAATCGTCAAAACGATAGACGAGCAGGTCGTCAACAATGCCGCCATCCTCATAACACATGGCGGAATATTGGACCTGATTGACGGCCAGCGCGCTGACGTCGTTGATAGTGACTTTTTGCAGAAAATCAAGCGCCTTGTCGCCCTTGATGAAAAACTCGCCCATGTGCGATACATCAAAAACACCGACGGTTGAGCGAACCCGCTTGTGCTCCTGAATAATCCCTGTGTATTGAATCGGCATCAAATAACCGGCAAACTCGACAATTTTGGCGCCGAGTTGTTCATGGACATGGTACAACGCGGTTTTTTTGAGACTCACACCCTGCTCCCTGTGGTTGTAACTTTTTAAAAATTAAATACCGACGTTAAAAATAGCACATATTTTATAGACAGTCAAGCTCAAAGTTCCCGATACAAAAGTTCTTTAACGCAAAGGGTCACAAAGAACTGACAACTCTTTGTGACCCTTTGCGAAAAATTGACGTTGTATTTATAAGTTTTATTGTCCGAGTTTTAGGACATCATTAATGATCACACAAACCATCAGCGCCAACAGCAGCGCCATGCCCACCTGCTGTACGGCCATTTTAATTTTTGTTGAAATCGGTCGGCGAATTATGCCTTCGATGCCAAGAAGCACAATATGACCGCCATCGAGCACCGGAATTGGCAGTAAATTTAACAGGCCTAAATTGATACTCAAAATCGCTGCAAAGGACAGCAGCGCCGCAAAACCGCGTTCAGCCACTTCACCGGTCATCTCGGCGATTTT
>CAYSNA010000087.1:0-14978 GCA_964432185.1 uncultured Cytophagia bacterium | reverse complement strand
CTCGGCCAAAAGAGATCACATCCGGGTACAAAAAGCGGATGGAGAACAGGTTTATTTTGCCGATTTAATCTCGTCCCACACTTTGGTGTACTTGGCGTTTTCTTCGCCAAGATCGACGATGGACTCCAGGTTGGCAACCGCATCCGCAGGCGGGAAAAGAATGGGATCGTTGCGCATATCTTCATCCAGCAACGGATAGGCGGCCGTGTTTGGGAACAGATAGGCGGTGAACTCGATGTTCTTTGCCGCCACATCACCTTGCAGCATAAAGTTGATGAATTTGTGCGCCAGCTCCGGGTGCGGTGCATCTTTCGGAATGACCATTTCGTCCATGGCGACGGATGCGCCTTCTTTCGGCGCAAAAAAAGTGATGTTTTCGTTTTCTTCCACTACCTGCAAAATATCGCCGCTGTAGCCGTGCACCAGGAAAAACTCTTCGGAGGCAATGCCGTTTTTGTATTGCTCATTTTCAAAGGTGGCGATATTTTTCTTCCAATTAATGACGACGTTTTTCGCTTCTTCCAATTGCGCTTCATCCGTCGTGTTCAAGCTGTAACCGAGATATTTCAGCGCCGCGCCGATGGTTTCGCGCATGTCATCGAGCATGGTGATGCGGCCCTTGAGGTCGCTTCGCTCCAGCACCGCCCAGGATGGCTCGACGTTTTCCACGCGGTTGCTCAGATAGGCCAGACCGGTGATACTTAGCGCCCACGGAACGCAATGCTTCATGCTCGGATCACTGACAATATTGACAAATGCGGAATCAATATTTTTAATGTTGGGAATTTTGCTGTGATCCAGCGGCAAGAGCATGTCCTGATCGCGCATAATATCGACCATATAACTGCTCGGCATGATGACGTCGTAACCGGTGGCTCCGGCTTTCAGCTTGGCGTACATGGATTCATTCGAATCAAACGTATCCTCAACAATGCGGCAGTTATTTTCTTTTTCAAAGCGCGCCACCATGTCCGGATCAACGTAATCCGCCCAGTTGTACACATTCAGGACGCTCTGTTCTTTGGCGCAGCTCAAAACCAAAAATGTTGCGGCCAGCAGTAAAAAAGTGTAAAGTTTCATTTTGTTCGTTCCTCCAATAGTTTTTGGCTGATATAAATAAGTAAAAATGTCGTTACGAGTAAAATTGTTGACAAGGCATTAATGATGGACGGTGAGCCGTGTTTGATCATGCTGTAAATTCGGATTGGCAGTGTGGTTGAGCCGGTACCGGCGACAAAAAAGGAGATGACAAAATCATCGATCGACAGCGTAAAGGCCAACAGTCCGCCCGCAGCAATACCGGGCGCCAGCATCGGCAAAATGATGCGCCGCAGCGTGACCCACCAGTTGGCGCCAAGATCGTGCGCCGCCTCGACGACGGCGTAATCAAAATCCTGTAAACGCGACAGCACCACCATGGCCACATAGCTGATACAAAAAGTAACATGGGCGATAAAAATGGTGAACAGGCCGAGCTTCATGCCGACGGCAATAAAAAACAACAGCAAACTCATGCCCATGAGAATATCGGGAAAAACCAGCGGTGAGTAAATCAATGTGTAATGGGCGCGCTGCAATCGGCCCGAAAAACGGTGCAAGGCAAACGCCGCCAGCGTGCCTATCACCATGGAAACGATGGTCGCGGAGATGGCAATGAGCAATGTATTTTCCAGCGCGCGCCAAATTTCTTCCTGCTTGAAAAGCTCGATATACCATTTGAAGGAAAAACCGCGCCAACGGCCGCCAAAGCGGGCGCTGTTAAATGAATTGATCACCAGGACCAGAATGGGCAGATAAAAAAAGACAATCACGCCGACCAGCGTGACCAGCGGAAAACGATGCCGTTTCATAAGCCCTCCGTAAAAATGACGGACTGGCCCTTTTTGCGTTTTTGCAGTGTCAGCACCAGCAGCATGGGCGCCAACACCGCCAGCGTCAGCACAGCGGACAGCCAGCTCGCCTGCGGCAGGTTGCGATCGACAAAAGTGCGCTGGGCGATTTTATTGCCGATCATCTCGCTGTTGGGACCGCCGACAATATCCGGAATGACATAGGCGCCGAGCGCCGGGATCAGCACCATCAACACCGCCGTAATGATGCCGCGGCTGATACCCGGCACGAAAATTTTCAAAAAAGCCTGCATCGAGTTGGCGCCTAAATCGCGCGCCGCTTCCATTAAATTAAAGTTGAATTTTTCCGCCGAGGCATAAATCGGCAAAATGGCAAATGGAAGATACGTATACACCATCACTAGTATAACAGCCGTGGGGTTGTACAGCAGCGAGGCGTCGCTGCTGACAAACTGCAAAAAGACGAGCACTTTTTTCAGGATGCCCTCCGGATGCAGCATCACCTTCCAGGCAAAAATGCGGATGAGAAAACTGGTCCAGAACGGGATGATGATCAGCAGCATCATAATTTGCCGCCAGCGCGCCGACATGCGCGCCATCTGATAAGCCGCCGGAATGGCAAGTAGAATACAGATGACGGTGGTCAAAATACTGATCCAGATGGTTCGCCAAATAATATCCGGATAATTCAGGTTGGCGATGCTGAGCACGGTATTCAGCGTCCAGCCTTCGCCGACGCCGCCGTACGGATCAGCCGGCCGAAAAGCGATCAAAAAAATGATGATTGTCGGGATGAAGAAAAAAATGGTCAACCACAACAGCGATGGAAAAGACGTCAGCCACTCCATCAGTTTCAGCCGTCGATTCAGCCGCATCAGTTTTCCTCCGCGTCATCGGTGGCGCCGTTTTGCAAATCCTCGCCCACTTGCTCCGGCGGGATGCTCAACAGGTTTTCGTCCTGCTCGCGGTAACGCTCCAAAATATACCCGTCATCCGCCGACCAGGAAATCCATACCTCATCGCCCCAGGTAATTTTTTGCTGATCCAGCAAATAACGGCTGTGCTGCTGATTGATCTCAAGGCGATATTCATTCACGCTGATCCAGTATTTGGTGTGGCTGCCGAGATAAATCACATCCTCAACATGTCCGCGGAGCGCATTGAGATTGATCGAATTTGGCGGTTTATCTTTTGTGAGGTTAAATTTTTCCGGACGAATGCTGAGAAAGATCGAATTGCCGGCTTGCAGTTTTTTGTCGTTATAACAACGAATGTTGTCAGCCAGTCCGTCAATGTCAAGAATGCTGTATTCGTGATCCAGCACCTCTTTGACGACGCCTTCGAAAAAGTTGGTATCGCCAATAAACGCGGCGACAAAACTGCTGTGCGGCGCTTCGTAAATTTCAGCGGGCGCACCAAGCTGCTCCACTTTTCCGTCGTTCATCACGGCGATACGATCACTCAAACTCATGGCTTCACCCTGGTCGTGCGTCACATAAATAAAGGTAATGCCGACTTGATCGTGGATGAGATCAAGTTCCATGAGCATACGCTGGCGCAGTTTGAGGTCAAGGGCCGCGAGCGGTTCATCCAGCAGCAGCACATCGGGCTTGTTGATGAGCGCGCGCGCAATGGCCACACGTTGTTTTTGACCGCCGCTAATTTGCCCCGGCTTTTTGGCCGCCTGGTCTTCCATCTGTATCAGCGTCAGCATGGACTCGACTTGATGCTCAATCTCATCCTTGGGCCGTTTGGCCACTTTGAGGCCAAAGGCGATATTGTCCCACACGCTCAAATGCGGGAACAGCGCGTAATTTTGAAAGATGGTGTTGACGCGTCGTTTATTCGGCGGCAGTTCGGAAATATCCTCGCCGTTCAAAATAATTTTGCCGTTATCAGCCGCTTCAAAACCGGCGATGATGCGCAGCAGCGTTGTTTTGCCGCAGCCGCTCGGACCAAGCAGCGCAAAAAACTCGCCCTTGCGCACGGATAAACTGACGTCATCCACAGCACGGACGGTGCCAAAATTTTTAGAAGCGTTTATAATCTGAAGAAAATCTGACAAGGATCAAATCCTCCACAAATGGTCGATGTCATTACACAATTAACTTTACGCAATGAGCACGGGCCACAAATAGAGAATCCGTCGTTCGATGAGATAGGGTACGTATTCAAGCAGAAAAAATGAATGATGAACCGCCAAACTGTTCAATGCCGCTTCTACCTTGACATTCAGTAAAATTGTTTTCATTATGAACAAAATTACAGATTTTTTGAATATTTTCCTATATAATTTGCGCTCGCGCCAGAAAAGTTTTGCCTAGTCAGTCAGGCTAAAAGCAACGCGGGCTTTTTCGTCGCCATTGACGATTACCGCGATCTCGTGCCGGCCGGGATAATGTTGGCGCGTCGACATATTTTCAAATGTCTGTTTTCTGGTAAAATTGTATTCGCCGGGTTGATAGCTGTTCTCGGAAATCTGAAAAATCTTTTTCGAGACTTTATTCGACTTGACGTAAAACACGGCATACTCGAGTCTCACCTTGCACTTTTTCTTTTCATTCACTTTTAGGGTGAAAGAAAAGAACTGCTCCTCACCGATCTTGAGCGCGGGCTTTTTTACGCTTAAATTGTCGATGAATAAATGTTCCGGATGCCCAAAGCCAAACAGCACCATGGCGCGCTTGTCGCCGGATTTCAGCAGCGTTCGGCAGGCTTGTTTGATGATCCAGTCCGTGCGGGGCGATATGCCCTGCCATTTTTCGCACAGATCAAGAACAATGTCGGGATTGTCTTTGGAAATATCATTCAAATTATTGGCGACACTTTTGCGCACAAATTCAGATGGATCATCCTTGAGCTTGTCTAGAATGGGCAGAATCAGCGCCGGATCTTTTTTGAATGCCGGCAACACCATCGCCCACGGCAATCGAGGGCGACATCCTTCACTGGCAAAGCGGCGGACATTTTCATGCTCGTCATCCGCGCAGCTTTTCATAAACTGCATGCCGCGCTCGGGATCAACATCGAGAAAGGGACGGATGGCAAATTCACCTGAAGCCCGGCGATTAAAAAAACGGATGGCCGATAACGACAGGTCCCAGTGATCCTGGCCATAGAGCTCAACGTAATCATGCAGGGTCATGGCTTCAAAACCGCTCACATCCATGGTGATGGCTTTTAGAATGTCAACGGCTTGGGCAAAATTCTGCGGCAAAGTCTGTTTCAAACACATGGTTGTGTGACGCATGCGCTGCTTGAGTTCCAGATTTTGCCAATTATCGTCAAAAACCAGTGAGATAAATTTTTCACGATCAAACTCGTTATAGTGATTCTTGACGGCATTCGCAAACGCCTGTATCGAGTCTGGTGTAAAAAACATATTTTTGAGTTTTTCCGGCATGATGCTCCCCGCGTTCAGTTGTTTTTTTCGACAGGAAGGTAGGAGAATTTGTGGAAAAAGAAAAGGATTTTGCATGAAACAAGTACGACGTCGGCGATCCCCCTCTATAATAAGAAATGGTCAAGATCGCCGCGCCATCGTACTTTTTCAGCTTATTTTCCGGGAGCGCCAAAGCTTTTTGCACCATCATCCAGTACCAGCACCCAGTCGTTGCCGCGCAATTCATCGGCAGGCGGATCAAAAGTCATTTGAGGTTCAATCTCAAGTTCTCCGATGAACACAGCCTCGCCGATACTGGTATCGAACCACCAGGCCTTTACGGTTTCGGCCTTTAGCTTTTCGGTTATAACGCTAAAGGTGGAGCCAAAGGGCGTATAGACCATTAAAAAGCTGCCGTCCGAGGCGACAGCGGCGCGGCATTCCTTGCCGCGTTCGGTTGGCGCGTCAAGCACAATCTCGGACGCCGGCTGCAGCATTTGCCAGGGCCGCGACTCAAACAGCGCGCGCATATAACCGGCTTGAAAAGCGCCGGGATAATCGATGCTTTGTTTCCACGGCGTGCGCGCGACGGAAATGGGATTTCGGCCCGGCAGCCACATCTGCCAAATGTTATGATTGCCGTAAGTATTGCCGCATGCGCCCGTCAGCATACTCCAGTAGCCGGCGCGGCGACTGTCAAATTCATCAAACCAGCCATTTTCGGCACGCCAGTTGATCGGATGATCTTCATAGCACGGTTCGCCATCCAGCACGGGTTTTGTTGGTTCGAGATTATAATCATGTTCGGTCTTTTTGTAATTTTGATTATTCTCCTCCCCATGCCCGGATTGAAACATGTTGAGGTCAAGCCAGTCATCGTTATGAAACCATTCCGAGGAGGACCAGCCGCCCATGGGATGAAAAGTGATCAATTGTTTATCGCCAATTTCTTCGCGCAAACCTTTGGCCATGGCGCGTGTAATGGCAATATGTTCATCGTTGTCCGGTTTGCGATCGCCGCCGAGAATCCAGATGATGTTTCTGTCCTGGTAGCGTTTGCCTAGAAATTTGCCATACACATAGGCATTGTCCGGCGTGAATACAACCGGTCCGGCGCCCCATTGTTTGTTCCATTTATCGCCCCAGGTTGGCAGCATGCCGATGAACAAACCGAGTTTCTCGGCTTTGCTGACGATAAAATCCACATGATCAAAGTATTTCAAATTCGGCGTTGTTGGATCATTGTTGAGCAGCGGTTTTTCGCCATTTGAGCTGGGATCATTCAGACCATCAAGCTCGGCCAGCACCACGGACTGAATGACGGTAAATCCCTTTGCGGCGCGATTTTCGAGATAAAGGTCCGCTTCGTCCCGGGTGGTACGGTGGAACAGCTCCCATGCCGTATCGCCTAACCAGAAAAACGGTTGACCATTGTCGTAAACAATATACCTCTGATTCTCGCTAATTTTCAGCCGAAGCGGTTTGGCCATGGATAAATTCGACATCAATAACAGCATGGCTAAAAGCCAGATTGTGGTTTTTTGCATAAAGCACTCCTCGATTTATTAAAAAAATAAAAGGCTGCCGGATGTCGTTTGCGCAACCTGGATTTTACAAAGAAAATCGGTATCGAATCCGGCAACCCACTTAGTTGCCTTAATCAGTTATAATGTTATCGACAAGATGTTCGAGCTCTTGCTCATTTATCTCGCCGGCCACCCATTGATCCTGCAAGCGACGTAAATCGAGTACGGTTGATGGCTCGTACAGCTCAACATCGGCAAATGTGATCGGCGTATCTTTCTGCACCGGTTTGATGATCCTTGCGTGCTTTGACAAACCGATGGGCAACAGTCCCTCCTGCTTTGCCGTTTCGTAGGTATCAATCAAGCTGTAGAATGTCGAACCGCCGATGGCGTCGAGTTCATCGCCTGGATTCAAATCTTGTTTGGCTACGGCAAAAACTTCCGAGACGAGTCGATCGAGCGGCTGCATATTGGACTGTTTGCGAATCTCGAGCATGGCGCAGGTTAACGGCACCTCGATACTGCACAAATGAAACGGTCGAAACAGCGTGTAATACGGGCCGCTGCCCATGTCGCGATAAACCAGTGCTTGACGCAGACGTGGATGATCCGTGGTCACAATTAAAAAAACACCCGGGTGAACACCACCGACGCCATAATCGACAACGCCCATCTTGTTGAGGACGCCGCCATGTTCCTTGAGCGCGAATGTTTTGTTGAGCAGTTCGCGATGCGTAATCGGGCCATGCATGCCGCGGACGTCGGGTACGAGTCCTGTGGCATTGGACGTACACGCCATCTCGATCATGGTTTTTGAGCCGTCGACAAATTCGATCAGCATATTGGGATTGAGTCCTCGGCGCTCCGCTTCTTTGGCCCATTTGTCGTCGGTGGGTTTAGCGTATCGATCCAGAGGATTATTTTTGCCTTTTCCAGCAGCGACAATAGTGAAACCGCACGACACGGCAAAATCATAAAGTTCCTTGCACGCCGCCGGCTCATCTCCGGCCGCCATGGCGTAGAACACGCCTTTTTGTTTCGCATACCAGTTTAACAGCGGGCCGACGGTGATATCAGTTTCTACGTTCATCATCGCCAGGTGCTGGCCATTTTTTGCAGATCGAATCGCAGCTTTGGCGCCGATTTCGGGAACACCTGTGGATTCGAGCATAACGTCGAGATTTTGCATATCGGTGACGACCCGATAATCGGTCGTATAAACGAGATGCCCCGCGGCAACGGCGCGATCTGCTTCGGCCGCGGTTCGCGCCTTGATCAACATGCCGTCGATTTGTGCAATCTCATATGCGGAACGGGCGCGTTCCTCATTAATATCAGCAACAATACAAATTTTAACGCCGGTCATCATTTTGGTGGTCGCGACGACATCAATACCCATCTGCCCGCAACCAATGAGACCGATTTTGACGGGATTGTCTTTTCTGTGTTCGAGTTCTGTGTTTAGTCCTAACATGTTCCTGGAATCCTAAAATTAAACGTGCGCAAAGAGGCACAGTCGAAATGTTATGGTGTTCTCTGTGCTTTTGCGCGAAAATGTTGCAAAGTTATGGTTTAACGATAACTTTTAAAGCCTTTCGATCCGCTGCCAATTCGTAGGCAAGCTGTACATCATCCAAACTTTTTTCGTGCGTTATCACTTTATCTGCCGGAATGATATTGCGATTGAGCAAATCCAGGGCGAGCGCGTGGTGCGTCGGATGATATGAAAAAGCGCCGATGACCTGAATTTCACCGTAATGGATCAGATTGGCATCAAGCGTGGTATTGGGTTGTGCCCGGGGCAGTCCGCCATACAGTACAACCTTGCCGCCTTTGCGAACCATTTTGACGCCGTCTGCATGGGTCTGGGCATTGGGATTGGCGCAAATAACGATATCGGCGCCAAGTCCATGGGTAAAATCTCGCACGACGGAAATTAAATCCTCTTCGGCGGGATTGACAATCAAATCCGGGCCAAACGCCGCGGCAAATTCCCGACGCTCCTGCCCCCGCTGCGCAACGATAACGCGAGCGCCGCGGCTTTTCGCCACAGCAATGCCGATGCATCCGGTTGGGCCGGCGCCAATGATGACGACCGTATCGCCGAGCTGGGTATTAATTTTTTCGTGCGTGGCAATGACGGAGGTGCACGGTTCCGAAATGGATGCCGCTTCGTATGACAAGCCATTCGGAATGTTGTGACAGATGCCGCGAGTCAAAATTTCATGCGGCACGATCATCTTTTCAGCAAAACCACCCTGATAGCCTGGGGTGATGCCGTAAAAACGAATATTATCGCACAAATTATACAAGCCGCGTTGACAATACCAGCAGACGTCGCAATGTACATCCGGCCCGATAGCGAGGCGATCACCAACCTTGAAACCTGTTAAATTTCTGCCGACCTCAACCACGTGACCAGAGATTTCGTGCCCGGGAATAATCTCATCCGCACCCGGCTGCGGGCCCTCACGCCAGCGGCGAATATCCGAACCACACACCGCGCATGCCTTGACGGCGATCTTGAGGCCATCGTCCGGCGTGGTCGGCTCGGGAATCTCCCGCAGTTCGATTTTATGCGGTTCTTTGAAAAATGCGGCCTTCATTCGAGGTGATCCTTCACGTTAATTTGAAATTCGTTGCAAACATTTTCCCAGTGAGGTGCTCACGCCATCACTGTGGAACAAGGACAACGGAGAAAGAAAAAAGCTTTCAACTTTCTACTTTATACTTTCTACTTTTTACTTCCTTCTCCCCGTTCCATCTCCTCAGCGCTCCTCTTCCAGCCTGACACCCACGGCACCCTCGGGATGCGTCACGCCAAATTCTTCCCTGGAGTAGCCGCGCATTTCCAGCAGCAGCGTGCACAACACATCACCGGCCAGCGCGTTGACCAGGGACGTGCCGGTGGCAATCATGCCATAGGGATCGGTCTCCGGCGGCGTGACGATGTGATAAACGGCATCACTCATCTGTCCCAGCGGTGATTCCGGTTTTTCCGTCTGAGCGATGATTGTGGCGCCGCGCCCTTGAGCGATCTCGACAAATTTATTTATTTCACGACTGCGTCCGCCTTTGGAAATGACAAAAATCACGTCGCCCGGTTTGATTGAACCGGCGCCGCCGTGCAACGCATCCGCCGCATTGATAGGCAATGCGGGCGTTCCACAACAGGCGAGCAAATGCGCAAAGCGAACAGCAACGGCGCGCGACGTTCCGGCGCCGGTGATGAGAATATGACCCGGACAGTCCATAATGAGTTTTGTGATATGCGCGAGACTATCACCGTTCAATTGTTCTTTCACGCGCAAAAGCGCATCCGTTTCAATTTGAATGATGCCGCGAGCTTTATCTAGAAGGTGTGATGGAGAAAATGAGTTCATAGTACATATCCATTTAAAGCTGAACACAGATTGAACGGATAAAACGGATTATCACGGATTCAAGAGTCTTGTCCATTCTCATCTGTTCCATCCCTGTCCATTTAATTATTCTTCAACGCGTATTCGTCGTCGCCGCATTTTAGCGATGAGACGATTTTTAAAGCTGTCCAAAAACACGGCGATAAAAAGGATGCCGGCGAAAATCAGCGGCTGGAGATAGAGATTCACCTGGGTGAACACCAGCCCGCTCCACACCATTTGGATGAGAATCGCGCCGAGCACCGTGCCGGGAAAAACCGATCCAATGCCGCCAAACAAGCTTGTACCGCCGAGCACCGCCGCCGCAATGGCGTCAAACTCATCACCTTTGCCAAAACCGGCATTAACGATGCCGAGCTGCGACACGGAAATGAAACCACCGAGCGCCGCCAATACACCGCACAACATATACGTGGACGCCAGAACCTTGTCCGTTTTGATTCCGGCTTTTTGCGCCGCATCAAAATCATGTCCAACGGCGTAAATCTGCCGGCCCATTGGCACGGTCCTGAGGAAAAGCCACGCCATCAGTACAACCAGGGCAAAAATAATGATCGGCAGCGGTATAATCCCAAAAAGCGTGGTCGATCCGATGCGGATAACGCTATCCGGGAAGTGCACCGCGCGCGATTTTGTCAGCAGCAGTCCCAAGCCCCGCCCGGCAACCATGGTGGCCAAGGTCACAACAAAGGGGATAATTTTCACCTTGGTGATGAAAAACGCATTAATGGAGCCAAAGATAAAGCCGACCATCAGACAGACCAGCAGCGCCAGCCACACCGGTGCGCCAAAGTTGGTGATCACCAGACCGGCGACAATGGCCGACACGTACATATTGGAACCGACAGAGAGGTCAATGCCCGCGGTTAACAGCACAAAAGTCATGCCCACGGCAATGATGCCAATATACGACGCCTGCTTGACAATATTTAAAAGCGAATCCATTTGCAAAAATCGATTCGACATCAGCCCGAACACGGCAAAGATGATAACGAATAAAATGATCGGCGTGTTATCAAGTAATATTTGAATCGTTCTGTTCTTCACTGTTCTTTTTCATTTAATTAACGTGTTCACCAAACGCCGCGCGAATGATCGCCTGATCAAAAAACTCGCTTCGGTTAAATTCGCCTGCCACCTCACCGTTGCGCATCACCAGAATCCGGTCGCACATGCCCATCAGTTCTTCCAGTTCCGACGAAATGAACAGGATGCCCGCGCCGTTTTCGGCAAGCTGGTTGATGATGGAATAAACTTCATATTTGGCGCCGACGTCAATACCACGCGTCGGTTCATCCATAATGAATATTTTCGGATTCGTCAGCAGCCATTTGCCGAAAACGACTTTTTGTTGATTGCCGCCGGAGAGATTTTTCACCGGAGACATCATCGAATTGGTTTTAATTTTTAACGATGCCGCGGATTCATGAATCACCGACATTTTTTTCGTTTTGATCACACCGCTCCGATTTGACATCTCGCGCAGGGATACCAGCGCCATATTATCCAAAATCGTGGCATCCATCATCAGGCCTTCATCACGTCGATTCTCCGTGACAAACGCCAGCTTGTGGCGGATGCTTTGTGCGATGGCAGGCCGATGAATGTCGTGGCCGGCGACACGAATCTGGCCCGAACTCATCTCATCGAGGCCAAATACGATGCGCGCCATCTCGGATCGACCCGATCCCATCAAACCGAACACACCGAGCACCTCTCCGTCGTGCAGCGTCAAACTAATATTTTTATGATGCCCGGTTGCGACACAGTGTCGAGTTGCAGCAATTTGTCCGCGCGCGGCGCACAGGAGCGAGCCGGAAACAGTTGATCGAATAAACGGCCGCACATGCTGGTAATCATCCGGTTGATGTCAAAG
The DNA here is from genome assembly GCA_964432185.1 of uncultured Cytophagia bacterium. Classification (GTDB taxonomy): domain Bacteria; phylum Zhuqueibacterota; class Zhuqueibacteria; order Residuimicrobiales; family Krinioviventaceae; genus Kriniovivens. The sequence continues at coordinate 2,922 of CAYSNA010000087.1, read as the reverse complement.
GTCTCAATCGCGCCAAAATCAACGACCTGTCCGTCACGCAGCACCACCACATCATCGCACAAGGTTTTCACATCCTGCAAAATATGCGAGATATAGATGATGGTCTTGCCGTCGGCTTTGAGCGATTCGATAATATCGAACAAACGCTCGGTTTCGCGCGAGGTCAACGAGGTTGTCGGCTCATCAAAAATAATGATATCGGCGCCGGCGCTCAGAGCTTTGGCAATTTCGATCATCTGACGCTCACCCGGCTGTAGTTTTTCCAGGACATCATGCGGTGACAGATCAAGATGCAACTCGTCGAGAACGTCTTGGGTCTGTCGTATCATCGCTTTTTTGTTGATGAACGGTGAGGGCCCTCTTCTTGGATATCGATTGATAAAAAGATTATCCGCAATCGATAGATTGCCGAACAGATTCAATTCCTGATGGATAAATGCGACACCATGATTTGACGCGTCACGCGGATTTTTCGGCGAGTACGGTTGGCCGTTAATGGTTATCTCACCGCTGTCGGGAACAAGATTGCCTCCAAGACAATTCATCAGAGTTGATTTGCCGGCGCCGTTTTCACCAATCAAACCGACCACCCGACCGGCATTCACAGCAAAACTGACATCCGAAAGCGCATTAACGCCATAGAATGATTTGCAAATTTGCGTGAACTCAATCTTGGGTCTCATGCGGCACTCCTGGCGATTCGCACGCGAAGCACATCAAGAAACGCCGAAAGCAAAATGACGCTGCCCTTGACGATGTTGATGGTGAAAAAGGAGAGGTTCATCATATTGAGCGAATTGGCGAGCAGGATAAAAAACAGCACGCCATAAAACGCCCAAATCACTTTGCCTTTGCCGCCAAACAGACTGATGCCGCCGATAACCGCAGCGCCGATAATATCAAGCAGCAAATCCTGACCAAGCGTCGGGCGCCCGCCCTCGAGCCGGGCCGAATACAGAATGGAGCCGAGGGCCGCGCAAAAACCGCTGAACATGTACGCCAAAATGATAACTCGTTTCGTCGGCACGCCCGAAATGACCGAGGTTTTAAGGTTCAAACCCACGGCGTAAAACCAACGGCCGAGCACGGTTTTGTTAAGCAGAACATGGGCAACAAGAGCCAGTGTCAGAACAATTAAAAAACTATACGTGATAAAACCAAAACCACTTTTGCCGATGGCGATAAAACCTTTTGGCAGATGCGTAATGTTTTCAGAGGCGGTGAGAAAAATCGCCAGACCGCTGAAAAACATCATGGAAACCAGCGTGACCATAAACGGCGGCATTTTGAATGTGGCCACAGCCGTGCCGTTTATCAATCCGACCAGCAGACCAATCAACAGCATAATCACCACACCAGCCGGAATGGCCAGCGGCGATGCCGCGAACAGCCCGCCATGTTCCGACAGCAGCACGCCCCATAATGGGCTTTTATCAAACAGTGTCGGATCGGCTTGCGAACTCATGACCGCGCCGCCGAGCACGCTGGTCAGCGCCAAAATCGAGGTCTGCGATAAATCAATGCCGCCAACAATTAGCACAAACATTTGCCCGATGGCCAACGCCAACAACGGCCACATGTTGGATGACATGTTTGCCAAATTGCGGCCCGAGGCGATATGAGGCAAAAACAACCACAGCACAAAAAAGTAGAAAAGGCTCAAATAGAGTACAAAGTGCTGGGAGAGAAATAATTTTTGTGGCAGCGATCTAATATTCATTTTTCCATGATCTGAGTGCCGATATCGAAAATCTTTTATCTGAAATTATTAATACAAGCTGGAAGATCGGCGATTTCGGAACTCTGATTTAAATGTAATCCGTTCAGCAAGGTTTATTGTTCGTTCGCGTGTAAAAGTTTGCACCCCCACATATCGTCAGCGCGCTCGGCATAATTTGCCTGGGTGAGGGCAAAACCCGGATCCTTGATCCATTTTTTTGGCTGCTTCTCCCCCGCCTCAATGGCGTTGAGCAGTTCATCCATAACGGTATTGGCCTCAAAAAACAGATCCTGCACGCCGGTGGCATCGACGATGCTATTTTGCATCATCTGGCAGGCAAACTGATCGCCGTCGAGTCCGCCAAGAATCACGTGCTTTTTTTCGCCACGCGGCACCCATTTGCCCAGCGGTTCGAGCACTGCGCGAAGTTGCGGATAGAGAAAATCGGATGACGTAAAGACAAAATCGATATCCGGATTCGCCTTCATGGCCGCTTCAAAATTGGCCAGCGTCGTGTTCGCATCCCACTTGGACGGCACCTCGATGACATTGTGAAAAAGTTCGGGGTGTTTGTTGATGGCCGCATAAAAGCCATTTTTCCGTTCAACCGCATTGGGATCGCCAAGATCACCAACAACAATGCAGGGCGTCGATCGCTCTCCGCGTTTCTTCGCCTCTTCCACCATAAAATCAACCGCCTGCTCGGCTATGATTTGATTATCCGCGACGATGACGATGGCGTTGCGGCTGTCATCGGCCGGCGGTCGATTAAAAATAGCGATTGGCACACCGGCGTCGTTGGCCTCGCCGATGATGGTGTTGGCGCTTTGTCCGTCTTGCGGAATGATAATGATACCGTCCACTCCCTGAGCAATGGCATCGCGGATTTGTTCGAGCTGGCGGTTGGCGTCCTGGCTGGCGTTGCGTTCGATAACGTGGATGCCGCGCTCGGTCAATGTCTCGGTGATCGCTTTATGGGCGCCCACCCAAAACTCGGTTTCAAGATCCTGAAAGCCAAAACAAATTGTTAATCGGCCATCTCCGCCCCGGTTACAGGATAGCGTCACTGCTGCACTTAGAATCAAAATCCAGGTGATCCGTTTCATGAAAGTCTCTCCACGTTTGTCAAAATTGGCGGATATCGTTAATGATGAATTCGTAAAAAGTCGAGACACAAGTCATTGCGAGGAGCGAAGCGACGA
>CAYSNA010000086.1:7326-15045 GCA_964432185.1 uncultured Cytophagia bacterium | reverse complement strand
CGTTTAACAAGAACAGCGCCGAGTTCATCAAGGCGTGTGTCAAAAAAGAAGAAAAAGCCAAATCCCTGGCGGATGAATTTTATACGAAATTCTTTTTCTGGTTTATAGTGATTTTCTCGATCGTCGTCGCCACCATGGTGTTCAGTATGTATCCGATTTTCGGCACCATTGGCCAGGAAAAATTGCTCGACATTCACCGAGCCGGTTCGGTCAGTCTGTTTATTTTTGTTGTTTTATTTACGTTACGTTTCATTAAATTACAACCGGCGTCCGGTTCAAAAGAATAAATTAGGCCCGGTTCTTGAAGCTGAAAGTTCAGATTTAAATTCTTTTGACAGGATTTACGGGATTTTCAATTTTAAAAATCCTTGACCATCCGCTAAATCCTGTTAATAAAAACTGAAAAAGTAAAAAAATCATAAAAGGAGAAAATCATGAAAAAGTTTCTTGCTGTACTCACGGTTGCGGTGATGGTTCTAGGCGTTATTGCCATTCCGGTGATGACGGCGTCCACCGCGCACGCGCAAGATGCGAAACTCGTTCCCATTCCGTTGGAACTGCCGAAACCAATGTTCATCGGCACCCCGACACCGATGAAAGTCGATAAACTTGAAAAACCGCTGGGCAAAGCGCGCCCGCCGTTTTTGGCGCCCGAAGGCGTAACCAACGTCGCACTGGACAAACCGGTTACCGGCTCTGATGATCTTCCGGTTATCGGCGAGCTCGAAATGCTCACCGATGGTGACATGGAAGCCGCTGACGGTTCATACGTTGAGCTTGGACCGTTCGAACAATGGGTCGCCATTGATCTCGAACAAGAATATGAAATTTACGCCATCGTTCTGTGGCATTTCCACAAACAGCCGCGCGTTTACTTTGACTGCGTTGTGCAGGTTGCCCAGGATGCCGATTTCACCCAGGGCGTCGTCACCGTGTTCAATAATGATATTGACAACAGCCTCGGCCTCGGCAAAGGTGAAGACTGGCACTATGTTGAAACCAACGAAGGCAAGCTCATCGATGCGAAAGGCGTCAAAGGCCGCTATGTTCGTTCCTACACCAACGGCAACACCAGCAACGATCTGAACCACTGGATTGAACTTGCAGTTTTTGGCAAATAAAAGAATCGTTTATTTTTACGTCGCATGTGCGGCGATCCTGATTCTCGCATTGGCGCTGCGTCTGCCCAAACTGGCGCAGCGCCCAATGCATACGGACGAGGCGGTGCACGCCGTCAAGTTCGGGCAACTTCTCGAAGAGTTTTCCTATCAATACGATCCACATGAATATCACGGGCCGACATTAGTCTACAGCACTTTGATCCCCGCGCTGCTCCAGGGACAAAAAACTCTTGCAAATGCGACCGAAAACACATTGAGACTGGTACCGGTATTTTTCGGCACCGCGCTCGTTTTCATCTTGCTTTTTACGCTTGACATTTTTCGAAAACGCACCCTGCTTTTTGCGGCGCTGCTCACCAGCATTTCGCCCGCTTTTGTCTTTTTCAGCCGCTACTACATCATGGAAATTCTGTTGGTGTTTTTCACCTTCACGGCGATGGTGTGCGGCTATAAATACGTTCAAACGAAAAAGCTATTATGGGCGATTGGAACCGGTCTCTCCCTCGGCCTCATGCACGCCACCAAAGAGACCTGCATTCTCGCATGGTTTGCCATGGGCGCGGCGATGCTGTTGACACTTCTTTTTTCAAAGAAGAAAATCAAAGAGACTTTTAGCGACATGAATTGGCACCACATTCTGCTCGGCGCTGCAGCAGGCATTTTTGTTTCTATGCTGTTCTTTTCCTCATTTTTCCAACATCCTCGCGGTATACTGGATTCGATCCTGACCTATACCACAAATGTCCAACGCGGCACCGGCGGCCTGCATAATCACACCTATCCCTGGAACCAATATTTCAAATGGCTTCTTGCCACTAAAGTCGATGGCCGCCCATTGTGGAGTGAAGCTTTTGTCATCGCTCTGTCCATCCCCGGATTTTTCGGCATCTTTTCCGACAAGAATTTTTTTGGCCGCTCAAAACCGTTTTTGCGATTTCTCGCATTTTACACGCTCATTTTGACGCTTATTTACAGCCTCCTCCCCTACAAGACGCCCTGGCTTTTGCTGGGTTTTTATCACGGTTTCGTGCTTATTGCCGCGGTGGGGGTGACGACATTGTTTTCCTGGACGCGATTTCGTTTGGCAAAAATTATTCTGGCGATTCTGCTCGCGGTTGGTTCTCTGCATCTAGGATGGCAAAGTTATCAACTCAATTTTAAATACGATGCGGATTATTCAAATCCCTACGTCTATGCGCACACGGACAACGATTTTTTCAAACTCGTGGATGGGATCAAAGAGGTCACATCGTACTGGCCGGAAGGCAAAAGTACCTATATCGAGGTCGTCTGCCCCGACTCGGATTATTGGCCGTTGCCGTGGTATTTACGCGATTTTACCAATGTCGGTTATTTTAATCAATTTGATTTTACCCGCCCTGCCGGCGCGCTCATCGTCACCATGCCGGACTTGGAAGCCGATCTATTGAAAAAACTCTACGACATCCCGCCGCCGGGTCAACGCGATATGTACATCCCGTTTTTTGCCCACGGCGTCTGGCTGCGCTATGGTATCCAGATTGATTTGTACGTGCGAAAAGATGTGTGGGATGAGTGGTACCGGCAGAGTCCCTAGTTTTTTTAATAATCCTTCATTTTATCATTTGATTCCAAATTGAATTTTTCTACTTTTTTCCTCACTTTAATTTCCGGAATCAAACATGTCAAACAATTATCTCCATCACGAATACACCGCCCGCATCAATCGAGTGATCGACTACATCGAACGTCATCTCGATGAAGATTTAAAACTGGATAAATTGGCGCAGGTGGCCAGTTTTTCGCCGTTTCATTTTCACCGCATTTTTGCGGCGATGATGGGCGAAACGTTGAATCAGTTTATCAATAGATTGCGGATGGGAAAAGCTCGCGCCATGCTGGTGCAAAATCCGAAAAAATCGATTACCGAAATTGCGTTCGATTGCGGATTCTCCAGTTCGGCTACGTTTGCCCGCGCCTTCAAGGAGGCGCACGGCTTTAGCGCCAGCGAGCTGCGCAAGGACAAAAGCAAGATTCGCAAACTGAATAGCAAAAACGATCAACTGGTGAGCAAAGTCCGCAAAGCCTTTCAGATCTCTTCCATGTATATTGATCCGTCAACTCACAAACAAACATGGAGGATTTTTATGAAACAGCAGGTCGATTTAAAACTGAAAGCGAATGTTCGTATCGAGGATGTGCCGGAAATGAACGTCGCGTATGTGCGCCATTTTGGACCGTACGCCGGGGACGAGAAATTATTTGACCGGTTGTGGGGCAAACTCTGCACCTGGGCGGCGGCTCGCGATTTGATGGGCACGCCGGGGACGAAATTTATGGCGGTTTATTATGATGATCCGGATTTGACCGAAGAGAGCAAACTGCGCGTCGATGTGTGTTTGACCGTGCCCAGGGGCACGCCAGTCGATGGTGAAGTGGGAAACATGACACTACCCGGCGGCAAATATGCGATGGCCAGATTCGAGATCGACGCGACGCAATTCCGCGATGCCTGGGCGGCCGTATATGCGGGTTGGTTCCCGGAAAGCGGCTACCAGCCGGATGACCGGCCGCCGTTCGAGCTCTATTTGAACGATCCGAAGGAGCATCCGGAAGGCAAGCACATCGTAGAGATTTGCGCGCCGGTGAGACCCTTGTAAAAAAAGCGTCGGATGGGTTTTGCCCCATCCGACGATATGTTAATTTTCTTCTATAAAGTCGAGAAGCGCCTTGGCCGCTTCTTCCGGGCCGGACATTTCCCAGCCGCTAATGCCAAGTCTTGTCCTGAGTTGCCCAACAAACAGGTCAGCAGTATAAAACGCCTCAAAATATTTTTTGGCGATTTCTTCGTGCAGCTCGCGATATTGTACCGCGCCAAAAATATTGACAAAATAGGTGTGCACCAAACCGGTCGATGTGGTGGTGCCTTTGCTCATGGCCGTGCCTTCGCGGAATACGTGCATGGCCATATCGGCATTGGGCAGGCGGTCGATGATCGGATGATCGTCATCCACCAGCTCATAATTGTTGGCGTACAGCACCATATCTACCTTGAAACCTTTGACGACATTATCATACGTCGTGACCGGCAACACCACCCGTGCATTAATTTGGGCGGGATTCATGATGATCGTTCGGTCGAGCTGGCCAAAGGCAAAACCGGGCTGCAAATCATCCAGGCGAACAAACGCGCCGATCTCCGTGCCATAGCCGATGATGCTGCCGTCCTCGGCGATGTCGAGCGATCCCATATCATCGGCGATGATGGTGATATCTTCAATTTTATCACTCGCCAGTGTCCGAAAGGCTTCCAGCGATTCGGACTTGCCGGCGCCGGTATCACCAATCAGCAGAATATTGGCTTCTTTATCACCTCGTAACAAGATTTTAACCATGGCGCCGTGATACGGCATCTTGTTCATTTTCATGATTTTGATATTGTGCAAAGTCAAAATCATCTTTTTCAGATAACCAAAATAGCCAAACTCATCGCGGCCCGGTACAGCAGCAATGAGCAAATCATTTTCTTCATCGTCATAAAAAACCGTCGGCATGGGCGCCATGTCATCCAGTACGTCTCCGGGCACGCCAAAAAGATAAACGGCATCAGGACGGCGTTTGATCATGTCGTCTTCGGCGATTTCGAACAAATTGCATAGCGTCAAACCGAGTTCGTAAAATCGTTCATGAAAATAAACCAGAATGAATAACGAGCCGACCTTGGCGGGAAAACACAGCCATTCATTTTTATCCGGCTCCACACGATTAAGCGGATTTTCATACACTCGCACAAATTGACCGGTACGCTTGTTCATCGGCGGATTTAACAGCAGTGGAGGATAGAGCAGCGCCTGGCGGATGACCGGAATGGCTTCAATCTTTTCTCGGTACAACGCCGGCAGATCAAGCGATCTCGGCAATGCAATGAGCGCCACTTCGGCGCCCGCCGCGACCTGCCGATAAACTGATGGATGCCGACCAGTGACATTTTCAGCGATATCGCGGTAGGTTTTACGGATGAGATGAGTCAACTCTTCGATGGTGCTATTGAATGTTCGAAAAGGGCGCTTATCGAGTCGATCGCCTTCCGAATCACAAACGATAAAACGTTCAAAGGAACGCCAATAGTCATAAAACTTTTCGACAAAATCGAACAAAAGATTCGGATCCGCCGCAAAACACTCCGAGTTTTTCACCAGTTTCGGCACCGTTTCCAACGGCATTTTTTCGAGCACTTGAAAAGTTTGAATGAGTATATCAATGTCTTTTGTGTCGATTATGGTGTGTTTGCTGCCGAATAGATTACACAAAGGTGAACACTTGGCCTCAAGACTTTTGACATAGCGAGTCAGGACCTCACGAAACAGCGAACTGGCAATCAGCTCTTCCGAGGTTTCGCAGACGCGATCTTTGAGGCGAACGACTATCTTTTTCCCCACAAACTTGAAGGTGATTTGCTCATCTAGGTAGTTTGACATAGCTTCCCTTTTCCTTTTTTCGGTATATATTAAATCGGATAGTGGGGCAGACATCTTGTTCTGCTCACTATCCGTTCTCACAATTATCCTTTCACAACACCCAACGGTTTTAACTTGATCACCTTTTTGGAAATTCCCGCGCCATGGACCGTATCAACGACATCGGAGACGTCCTTGTACGCCTCCGGCATTTCTTCAGCGATGGTGGCATAACTCGACGCGCGCACGACGATGCCGCGTTTCGCCATCTCGGCACGGAGGTCTCTTCCCTGCCCTGCTTTTTTCGCTTTGGACCGGCTCATCACTCGACCGGCGCCGTGGCAGGTGGAGCCGAAGGTTTCCTGCATCGCCTTGTCCGTGCCGACCAGCACGTAAGAGTAACGGCCCATATCGCCGGGAATGAGCACCGGCTGGCCGATGTCGCGGTAAGCCTCAGGAATGTCCGGATGCCCGGGACCAAACGCGCGCGTGGCGCCTTTGCGGTGCACGCAGACTTTTTTCTTTTTGCCGTTGACAAGATGCTCTTCAATTTTGGCAATGTTGTGCGCCACTTCATAAACCACCTGCATATTGATCTGACGCTCGCTCATCCCCAACGCCTTGGCAAACGCGCCGCGCGCCCAGTGAGTGATCATCTGGCGATTGGCAAAAGCAAAATTCACCGCGCAGGCCATTTGCGCCAGGTAATCTTGTCCCTCTTTGGACTGGATCGGCGCGCAGCACAACTGACGATCCGGCAGCGTAATGCCGTATTTTTCCGAGGCGCGCAGCATCACCTTGATGGCATCATCGCACACCTGATGACCAAAGCCGCGCGAACCGGTGTGAATGGTCAGCGTGATTTGGCCTTTTTTTAATCCCAGCACATCGGCAATCGCGGGATTAAATATCTCGTCAACAACACCGACTTCAACAAAATGGTTGCCGGAACCAAGGGTGCCCAACTGCGCCTTGCCGCGCGCCAGGGCGTGTTCGCTGATCAACTCGGGATTCGCGCCGGCCATGGTGCCGTTCTCTTCAATTTTGTCCAAATCCTCTTCGAAACCGTAGCCGTTTTGCACCGCCCACAACGCGCCTTTTTTCAGCACCTCTTTTTCCTCTTTTGGCGTCAATTTGATCGGCCCGGTAGAGCCGACGCCGCTGGGCACATCGCGAAAAAGCTGATCGATCAGTTGTTTCATTTTCGGGCTGACGTCATCGATCATTAAATCGGTTTTTAGCAAACGCACGCCGCAGTTGATGTCATAGCCGACACCGCCCGGCGACACAATGCCGGTTTCAACATCAAACGCCGCCACGCCGCCGATGGGAAATCCGTATCCCCAATGGATGTCCGGCATGGCCATCGAATAATTGAGTATCCCGGGCAGCCACGCCACATTGGCGGCCTGTTCGGGCGCGTTATCGCTAAAGACGTCGTGCAGCATTTTCTCCGACGCATAGATGCGCGCCGGCACGTTCATTTTTCCGCTCGCCGGAATTTCGAACAGAAAATCATTAATTTTTTTTGTTTTGCCCTGCATATTTTTTCCCCTCAAAAGTGATGTTCGATTCTATCACGCACTAGATATCAAAAATGACCTGCGCCTTCCACAGCCCGTCTTCCTGTCTCACGAAAATTTTATGATACGTGACGGCCTTGATTTCAATTTCAACATTGTGTTTGTTTTGATCAACTCTATCGCCTCTAACGCGAGCGACGAGTTTTTGCGCCGTCATATCGAAATCCATCTCGACCGGAACGTATTGTTCGGTCTGAAAATAAAAATTGAGTTCCGACAGCCAGTTGACCAAAAGTTCTTCGTTATCAGCGCCGCTCACTTGCACCGTATAGTCGAAATGCGGCTGAAACACATTATCGGGCGCAATGATAGAAAACATGCCCAACGCCGCATCGCGAAACAAGACCTCTCGTGTGGGGCGAGATAATCGGATTCCCACGTCTGCGGTGTGTTCAAAAATGTCGATATTCTTCATCGTTCCCTCCAAATGCTCGATCATTTGAAATCGTGGCAATCCTTATAACAAATCAGATTGTGCCAAATCGAAATTTTTATAGTGGACGAGTGATCCATCCAACAATAGTATCTATCCGGTGCAATACAAATTGATTTTTACACCTAGTTTTTTTCGAAAAATCA
>CAYSNA010000086.1:0-7226 GCA_964432185.1 uncultured Cytophagia bacterium | reverse complement strand
ATCTATCCGGTGCAATACAAATTGATTTTTACACCTAGTTTTTTTCGAAAAATCAACACCAATTTCACGAATCTTGACAAATTTACACGAACGAAAGAAATGATAAATGATAATTCGTGCACATTCGTGTGTAGTTGGTGGAATTCGTGGTAAAAGTTATTTCGAAAACTGTTCTCATCAGTATCAATATCTAGTTCAGCGGACGCTTTCCAACAAAAGTCACAGCACATTAGTCAGACGAAGCGACATATTCTTTAATCGCGTTCACCAGCGTCTGCCATGTCCAGCGGCGTTTGGCGTCATCCGTTTCCAAAAGCGTCACGCGGAAACCCTGGCGGCCGGTGCAAAATCCGGTGAGCGGCACCACGCAAATGCCGGTGGCGCCGAGCAGATAATAGACAAAACGTTTATCAACCGCCACATTTTTTACCTTTTCTTCCACCGCATTTCGAATCGCATGATTTTGTATCTCTAGTTTTTGCTGATGATTCAAAACGCCTTCATTAAACAAGACGGATAAATAAAACGCGCCCTGCGGACGATTGACAAAAATCTCATCAACCTGTCCCAGAATCTCACACGCTTCGTTGGTGCGCGCTTCGAATAATCGCCGCCGTTGCTCCAGATGCTCTTCGTAACGCGGATCACCAATCACCTTGGGAATGGAGTACTGCGGCAAACTGGTCGAGCAGACTTCGAGGCGTTTGGCGTTGATCAAACTGTCGATGTAGCGTTTAAAATCCGGATATTTGGCCTGGTTAAACACCTCTATCCAGCCGCAACGCGAACCGGGCCACGGATATTCCTTGGAAATACCGCGCAGGGCAATGCCCGGCACATCATCAATCACCTCACTGAGATGACACGTTTTGGCGCCGTTGTAGACAATGTGCGCATAAATTTCATCGCACATTATGAAAACACGATTTTCCTTGGCGATCTTGACGATCTTTTCAAGAAACTCGCGCGGATAGACCGTGCCGGTCGGATTGTCCGGATTGATCAACAAAATGCCGGCGATGGAGTCATTATACTTGACCTTGTTTTCCAGATCGACCAGATCGGGCATCCAGCGGTTGCGCGGATCAAGCTGATAGGTCAGATGCTCGTAGCCCGAGTGCGCCGCTTCGGCGGATGAATGCGTCGAGTACGCCGGAGACGGCCCAATGACGCGCGCTTCGCGGCGCAAAGCGCCAAAAATTCGCGCCACCGCATCGCCAAGGCCATTGAAAAAAACAATATCCTTTTCGGTAATCTGGCAGCCGCTGCGCTTGTTCACCCGATCGGCCAAAAACTTGCGCGTACTCAATACGCCCTGCGTATCGCAATAACCGTAGGAATAATCCTGCCTGGCCAGGTCGGCGACAATATCCTTGATCCATTGCGGCATATTTTCACCTTTTTGAATCGGATCGCCGATATTTTCCCAGGTGATCTCTACACCGAGATCTTCAAATTCATGCGCCACCGCCACAATTTCGCGGATTTCGTAGGTAAGTTGTTGCGCACCTTCATGCACAATTTGGCGTCGCATTCATCCTCTCCTCTTTCACAGAAAACCTCGGAGGTTTTTCTAATTTTTCTTTATTTAAAGAGTGATTTTCTTCTGCGAGCGATTCAAACCTCCGAGATTTGAATCGCACCCAACAAAAAAGGGCGAACATGGTGTCCGCCCTTTTTTAAACTGTCTATGATAAGACGGACATTAATCGAATTTTATAAGAGATGCATCATAGTCGGCTACCTTTTTATAGCCGAGCAGGTTCAACAATGTTGCGGCGATATTACTGAGGCCCGCGTTTGCTACATCGGCCATTTTGTAGGCGCCGTCATTATGTTTATCCACAATGATGAACGGCACCGGATTCAGCGTATGCGCGGTCTTGGGTGATCGGACACCGTTTTTCTCGGTCCACATTTCATCCGAATTGCCGTGATCGGCGGTGACGATGGCGATGCCGTCCAATTCGTCAACAACTTTCAGCAATCGACCAACGCACGCGTCAACGGTTTCCATCGCTTCGATGGCCGCGGCCATTACGCCGGAGTGTCCAACCATATCGCCATTGGCAAAATTCAAGCGACCAAATCGGAACTGACCGGAACGCAGCAGTTCTTCGGTTTTGTTGGTAATTTCCAGCGCTTTCATTTTCGGCGCCTGATCAAACGGAATTTTGTCCGATGGAATTTCGACATAAGTTTCAAGCGCTTTGTCAATATAACCGGAGCGGTTGCCGTTCCAGAAATAGGTGACGTGACCGTATTTTTGCGTTTCGCTGATGGCGAACATTTTGATCTTTTCCGTGGCGAGATACTCGCACACGGTGCGCTCAATGGCCGGCGGATTGACAAGATAATTTTGCGGGATGTGCAGATCGCCGTCGTATTCCATCATGCCGGCGTAAAAAACCTCCGGCACAACACCGCGATCAAATTTGTCAAAATCGGCCTCGCTGAAGGCGCGAGAAATTTCAATCGCCCGGTCGCCACGGAAATTAAAATTGATGACCGAATCGCCATCCTCAATTTTACCAACCGGATGTCCGTTCTCATCAACAACCACAAACTGGCCAAGGTATTGATCGGTTGCCTTTGGGTCGTCATCGTACATGGTTTGCACCGCCTCTTCAGCGGACATAAAGGCGCGCGCTTGCCCATGAACGTGCGTGTTCCAGCCGCGTTCGACGATGGTCCAATCGGCTTCATAGCGATCCATGGTCGTCACCATACGACCGCCGCCGGAGGCGATGACATAATCATAGCCTTTTTCCGTGGAAATTTTGTCGAGCAGTTCTTGCGTCGGGCGAATATAATCGAGCGCCGATTTTTCGCCAACATCGCGGCCATCACACAAAACATGTATGCGAACTTTGGCAACACCTTCTTCGGCGCACTTGTTCACCAACGCAAAAAGCTGATTGATGTGCGAGTGCACGTTACCGTCGGACAGCAGACCAATAAAATGAACGGCGCCGCCTTTTTTGCCGCGCTCGACGATGGTCGACCAGGTATCGGTTTTAAAAATATCACCAGACTTTAGGGAAATGCCCACCAGTTTGGCGCCTTGCGCAAAAACGCGTCCCGCGCCAATGGCATTGTGGCCGACTTCGCTATTGCCCATATCATCTTCCGAAGGCAAACCCACGGCCGGTCCGTGCGCCTTGAGCTGCGTCACCAGCTCGCCCGTCATCAGCTCATCCAGAACCGGCGTCTTGGCCATATAGACGGCATTGCCTTCATATTCTTTACCAATGCCGACACCATCCAGTATCATCAACAGAACCGGACCTTTGGGACCGGTATAATTTTCCAGTTTTTCCAATTTGAGTGACATAGTGTTCCTGTATCAAAAAGTGCTTTATAATCATTTTTTCAAGTTTGAAAGATAAGGATTTTTTTGATGATTCGGAATGATTTTTTCGGAGAAATTACTTTCAAATCGAAAAGTGAAAAATCACTCGTCGCAACTAGGAACTTTGTCTTTTAGCCGCCTCTTCACCGAAACGGATCCCCATCTTTTTCAACAACTCAAACGGCGGTTCACCGCCGGCGAAAATAAAGACAAAATCATTTTTCAACTCAAACTCGCCTTTCGCTTCGCTATGCATTACAATGGACGATTCCTTGATATCAAGGACATTCGAATTGAATTCCACCTGCAGTTTGCCGGCAGCCAGCATCTCATTAAAGCGCTCTTCATTCTTTTGTTTGATGCGGAACAGTTTATTTTTACGATAAGACAGGGTGACCATATTGCCGGATTGATGCGCCAGGCCGATGGCGGCCTCCACGGCGCTGTCGCCGCCGCCCACGACGAGCAGATGCGTATTGGTGTAGGATTCGGCGTCGATCAATTTATACATGACCTTTTTTTGATCCTCGCCGGGTACGCCCAGTTTGCGCGGCGTACCGCGGCGTCCGAGCGACAGCACAACGCGCTGCGCCCGATAGGACTCGTTTTGGGTGTGCACCATCATTGTCCCATTTGTTCGTGAGACGTTCTCGAGCTTTTCACCAATTTTGACGTTGAGCGAAAACTTCTCGTCAATCTCCTGCCAGATCGCCAGCAGTTCTTCTTTTTCGTACTCGGGATTGGTGAGCCAGCCATACATCGGAATTTCGATCGGCCGCGTCATCACCAGTTTTTTGCGTGGATATTGCAGAATGGTACCGCCAAAGCCCTGCTGATCCAGGAGCAGGCAGGACAGATTATGTTTTTTTGCCGCGAGTGCAGCGCTGATGCCGGCCGGCCCGGCGCCGACAATGACAATGTCGTAAATGCCATGTTCTGATGACGGTGCGAGCGAACCGGCAATATGGTCCACGACTTTCTGGCCCTGCGAAATCGCATTTTTAATCAACGCCAAACCGCCGAGCTCACCGGCAATATAGAGCCCCGGAATATTCGTCTGGTTGTGTTCATCCATAAACGGAATGTCGTCGCGTTTGGAAATATCGCCCAGCCCAACGGTGATGCCCTGCACGGGACACGCCTCGGCGCATCGCCCATGGCCGACGCATTTCAAACCGTTGATCACCGTGGCTTTGCCAAACACGATACCGAGCACATCGCCTTCGGGACAGGCTGCCACGCACGCCGCGCAGCCGATGCAGCGCTCCTGATCAATTTGCGGAAACTGCGCAATCGCCTTGTCCGCGCCCAGCGCCGTGGCTTCCTGCTTGCGTTCATAATCGGCTTTTTGCTGTTTGCGAAATTTCAAAAAATAGGGCACAAAAATGATCAACGTCAGCGCCCCGGCAACAATCCATATAAATAAAGATTCCATTACTTTTCACTCTTTTAAAATCGATAACCCAATTCCGTATAAAACCGATGCCCCTCGGCGTCGTTGCCCCAGGAATATTCGTACTGCTCTGTCAGATAAAGCGAAACCGGCAGGTGCAGCGAAAAATTAAATCGCAGCCACTGATTGCGGCGCGAACTCTTCGTTGTCCGCAAATTATAGGCGTAGGTGCCAAACGCCAGCTCGGCATCATGCCCGGCGCGAAATGTTTTGCCAAGCCGCAGCGAGCCGTGATAACCATCCGAATAGTGGTTGGAAAAAGATGATGCGTACAATCCGGTAAAAAGACGCAGCGGCGTCAGATCATATTTATTGATACCGAGCGCATACGACAAGGCGTTTTTTTGATCCGAATCGACGGTGCGCAGTCCGGCATTACCGAACACGTGAATTCTGCCGGGTAGTTTGAGCCGAACGGTGCCGCGAAATCCCTGACGCATGGCATCGTCAAAAAGGCTGTCGGCCAGCGAGCGAATTTCATAGGTATAATAATTTTTACGATTGTCGTAGCTGAGTCCCATTGCAAAATCGGCGGTGATTCTATAATTCGAATAGACATAAAGATTGGTCAGCGACACACTTTCACCGGCGCGCTCCTTGCGCCAGTCGCGGTTGATGTCAACATCCGCACTTTGATAGATGTTGAAGCGGCTGGTGTTGTAGCTGTTTTGCACGTAGAGAAATTCACGGCTCACCGTAGCGCCGTGGTACTCACCGGCAGCGGCCAACGTTCCCTCGTACCGACCGATGCTATAATCACCGTTCGAAAAATTCAAATACGCCCCGTATTTCTGCAACGAGGTTTGCACAGAGGAATACTGCCATTGCGGCTGCGTGCCGGCGAAAAGGCCGTAGCGAAAATTTTCCGATACATTTTGCTGGAGCTGAAGGCCGTCAATATAACCAACACCGCTAAAGGTATTGGAGATGATGCGGCCGATTTTATAATTAAACATAGCGGATGCATCATCATAACTCAAACTGACTTTGTAGAGGCGATTGCGCCATTCATTTTCAGGCAAACGGCTGGACACTCGTGTGGTGCGCATGGAATAACGGCCGCGGGTGACCAGCTCAAAATTATAATTTTTCGCCAGTACATTGGCCAGCCTCAAATTGAGCCGAAAGCCCGGTTGGTTAAACGTATAGCGCAAAGTCGAGACATCGGAAAAATGGTACCAGTTGGCCGAGGCGCTGCCGCGAATTTTGAGTTGGTCAGTTCGATCGCGATGTGATCTGGATCGCGGCCGCGGCTGGGTGCGAGTTCGGCTTTCTGCGGGTATCTCCAATTCCGTTTCCTCATGCAGGCGGATCGGTTTCACAACATCGCCAACCTGCAATTCGGACTGCTGCGTCATAATTTGACATGCCGCCGAGTGATCAGCCGTATACGTGACGCGCAATGCCGCAATGGATTCGCTGCCGCGCTTCACCAGCAGGCTGTCGCCTGTTTGAATGCCATCAGCTTTGCCGGCATCAATATACACATTTTCCGCGGATAGATATTTAATTTGAAAAGTCGGCATTTGTCCGTGGGCATTAAGGCACACGCCGAGCACCACTATCACCACAAGATATTTCATCGACTGGAGAAATTTAAATATTAAAATGCTTTGCGTCATCACCACCTCCTATTCCGTACCACGCGGATGACAATTGTAGCAGGCAGCGCTGTTGTATTGATAATTCGTGACATCATCGTGCTCACCATCCATCTCGGAGCGGCTGTGCTCGTGACAATTAATGCACTCAAAAACTTTGTAATTGGACGCGTTGACGTGGCAATCAGAGCAGGCGGACCACTCGCCGCGATGTTCGCCGGAATAGATGGGGAAATATTGCGCGTCATGATTGTAGGTGGTTTGCTCCCAGTTGGTGGTGTTGTGACAGGTTTGGCATTCCAACGGAAATTGTGCTGCTTTATGGTTTGGATCCGTCGTTTGATCATAATCATCCTGATGACAGAAATAGCAGTCCGTTGGCGTGCCCGCGTAACCGCTGGTGTGACAATTGGCGCATGGCGTTGAGGTATGCGCGCCGGTCAGCGGAAATGCGGTATTGTTATGATCGAATGTCGCCGGCTGCCAGGCGGTTGTGCTGTGGCAGATGGCGCAATCCTGATCAAAGTTGCTCGCCTGATGATCCGGATCCGTCGTAGCGCGAAAATCCGGTTCATGACAAGCATAACAATTCGTCGGCGTGCCCGCGTATACATTATTGACGTGACACTCACTGCACTGTACGGTTTGATGCGCGCCGGTGAGCGGAAACGTCGTCAGGTTATGGTCAAAATTCGCCGGCTGCCAGGCGGTTTGCGAGTGACAGGTTGTGCAGTCGTGCGGATAATTGCCTGCGACATGGTTCGGATCCGTGGCGCCGCGAAAATCGGTTTCGTGGCAGCCAAAGCAATCACGCGCTAAA
>CAYSNA010000085.1:0-15094 GCA_964432185.1 uncultured Cytophagia bacterium | reverse complement strand
TGAACGGTTGAACCGTGCCATTCTCAACCTTACCTCAATCATTGCGTACCTTTGTTTTCCTTTGCTGTTTTTTCTGATCATTAATGGAAAAGATGTATTGACGCTTGTCTATGGTTCTCCCTATGCCGCGGTTTCTATCCCTTTTGTCATCATCTTTGCTTCATGGTTATTCCGATTTTGCAGCATCCCGATTGCCCAACTTTACTTTGCTTTAGGGCATCCAGAACTTCATCGACTTTTTTCCGGTATACGTACATGTGCGATTCTCATTCTCATTTATCCAGCAGTGAAATGGTTCGGACTTGTCGGAGCTGCAACGGCCGGGCTTGTTTCAATGTTGATCGGCTATATCTTTCAGGTCATTCGATTGAACGACATGACGCAGCTAAATCTGCGGAAATACGCTTTAATATTTATCAAGGCAATTAGCGTATCATTTTGTGTCTTCCTTAGCTGGATGTTAACTCGTCATCTTTTACCTGCACACACTGTCGTTAATATGTTGCCGGGACTCTTGGGTTGTTTGTTGTCATATGGACTTTTCGGTGTGCTTGTTTTCAGGTCAAAGCGAGAATATCCAAAAGCCATGACCGTGCAGGGCAAATCATAATGGCTGGGAATATACCTTACATTTTCTCTGGGATCACGTTTGCTCACGATGGCTTGTGGATTGTGATACTTTTCTTGCATCCGCCGGTTGTCGATATGTCTTTCAGGTGGAATGGAAAAATCAATGATTGCTCATTTGCTTTTTAAAATGTACGCTATAAAATCCAAAATAATAAGGCACGCCATCCGCGAACTTTTGAAAAAAATGGAAAGAGGAGAATTTTACTCTGAAACCTTGAGAAGAATTTATTCAGCATACCACAATATTAAAATTGGTTTGTATTCTTATGGCGGATGTTTTGATCTCAACAATATGATGCCCGGGATGCGTATTGGTCGATATTGCTCTTTTGCCTCTTTTAAAGTTTTTTCCAGAAATCATCCGCTCACTTTTATATCGACGCATCCGTTTTTTTACAACTCTTCTTTAGGTTATGTACAAGAGGATAAAGTCGCGCATACTGGGTTGCTCATAGGGCATGATGTGTGGATTGGGCAAAACGCCTTTATCATGCCCGGCGTATCTCATATCGGCAATGGCGCAGTGATTGGCGCCGGTGCTGTTGTTACGAAAGATGTGCCGCCTTATGCCGTCGTTGTGGGGAATCCGGCACGAATCATCAAATTCCGTTTTACGCCCAAAGAGATTGACAATATTCAACAGACGGCCTGGTGGGATAAAAGCATTAATGAGTTGATGAATACTCCAGAACTCTTTACACAACCGTTTCAACGAGATAAAATAATATTCCATTCTTTTGATTCCGTTACAAGGTGACGATGCAGGCTAGGGTGAAAATCAGAAACGCGCAGCATGTTGCCGAATGGCGACTTTGTGTTGGATGCGGTGCCTGCTATTATGCCTGTCCACACAAGAATATCGAACTGGTAAATTTTGTCAATATGGGCATAAGACCGGTTGTTCAGTCGCAGCAGTGTAAATCGTGTTCAGAATGTTTAAAAGTTTGTCCGGGATATGAAAGTTCTTTTCCCGATTCTAATGGGGAGGATGGTTATATCACCGTTTTGAGAAAAGAGTGGGGGCCAATACTTGAAATTTGGGAAGCTTGTGCGTCAGATCCTGAAATCCGTTATCATGGTTCTTCCGGAGGGGTGGTAACCGCTTTGGCGTTGTACTGCCTGGAACGAGAAGGCATGGCAGGTGTTCTGCACACAAGCAGCAATCCCGAGCATCCCTGGGAAAACAAATCCATGTGGAGTCAGGACAAAAGATCGCTTCTTTCTGCTGCCGGTTCCCGCTATTCGCCGGCCTCCCCGTGTGACAGCCTGGCACAAATTGAAGCCGCCGAAAAGCCGTGCGTCTTTATTGGAAAACCGTGCGATGTGCGAGCACTGCGAAAAGCTCAGGTTATGAGGAAGAATCTCGATGATAACGTGGGGCTTGCTATCGGCATTTTTTGTGCGGGTACCCCTTCAACCCAGGCCACGCTCGATTTGCTCAGAAGTGAAAATATAAATATCGAACGGATTTCCGATATTCGCTACCGCGGAAAAGGCTGGCCCGGAATGTTTTCAGTCACCGAAAAAGGCGAAAACTATCCTGCGACATCACTGTCATATCGGCACGCATGGGGATTCCTGCAAGCCTATCGCCCGTATAGCTGCTATCTTTGTCCTGACAGTACCAGCGAGTTTGCTGATATTGCCTGCGGCGATCCATGGTATCGGGATATTCAAAAAGACGATAAGGGATTTTCACTTGTTTTAGTACGATCCGAAAAGGGACAAAAAGTTTTGCAGCGTGCAGCTAAAGCCGGTTACATCAAACTGAATAATGTCGAACCGCATATTCTTCAAGCTTCACAAAAAAATTTGCTTCGAAAAAGAAGATCACTTTGGGGCAGGCTTTTTGTGATGAAAATGTTCGGGATTCCAGTGCCAACCTTGAAAGGATTTCCCCTCTTTCAAAACTGGATGGCCGCGACACTGCCGGATAAAATGAGAAGCATCCTGGGGACGTGCAAACGAATTGTGCTTAGAAAATACACACGACCTATTCACTACGAGTTTTAAATCTTTTTTGCGGGTAATCGATCTTTAATTGACGTCACAACATGCGTTGTCATGAATCCATATTAATAGTTGTATAAAAAATGAGGAATAATAATAATGCTGCAACAAACGTTAGGCTCATTTATCAGTTTAGTTGGACTCTTCATGTTAATGATTTGTCCACTATTCTCACAGGGCATACTGGTCGATCATACATCCGTGCAGGATTTTGACCACATACCGGACGTGTGGCTGCAAGCGGCCAAACAGTTGACGCTGCACTATGCACATGCCTCTCACGGTATGGAAGTGGTTTCCGGTTTGAAATATCTGCGAGATGAGATCGATGCGGACAGATACGCTGTATCCTACATTGTGTATTATGCGGAACGTCCTGATCCGTCCACGGCGTTGCCGGAGGAAGAATCGCCGCCGTCACTTCGCATTGCAGATACAGGGCGCACGCCGGACGGTTACTGGAGCAGCGCGGAAGGACTTGCGGAGACGCGAGGATTTGCGGCGACCGGTTTATATGATTTTTCGATGTTTGGCTGGTGCGGCGAACTGAGCGGATCGCTTGATTTGCGGGACTATATCAATACCTATCTGACGACGCTGGATAATTTGGAGAAAGAGTTTCCGAACATGCGGTTCATTTATCAGACCTGCCATTCCGACGGTTATCCCGCTTACAGCAAGCTTCGACAAAACAATAATCAGATCCGTGAATATTGCAAGGCGAATAACAAGATCCTCTATGATTTTGCGGATATAGAGAGCTGGGATCCGGACGGGAATTTTTACCCGGAGAATTACAACTGTTCGTGGTGTGCGGCGTGGTGCGAGAAACATCCGGAGGAGTGTGTGAATTTGCCGCCGGAGAGTGATGCCGGCATTCCAACCTGTTGTCCCCATACGCACGGTTACAACTGCTACATCAAAGGCAAAGCCTTCTGGTACATGATGGCACGGCTCGCCGGTTGGGATGGCGATATCACCGTGCCTGTCGACCTGTTCACTTTTGACGGATTTGTTATTGGAAATGATGTAAAACTCGTTTGGAAAACGGTTTCAGAAAAGAATAACTATGGTTTTGAAATACAGCGTCGTTCTCAAGAATCAGAGAGTTTTAAAAAAATTGGCTTTATTTTTGGCAATGATACGACAGTCGAAGCAAACGAATACAGTTTTGTTGATCAAAATCTAAGACAAGATATTTATTATTATCGCTTAAAACAGATCGACAAAGATGGCAGCCTTAAATATCTAGGCCAAATCCGGATTGCGGTCAATGTGCCAAATGAATTTCACTTGGAACAAAATTATCCAAATCCATTTAATGCATCAACTTTTATTTCATATGTCTTGCCGGAGAGTAATTTTACGGAACTCTTTATTTATGATATCAATGGTGGGCAGGTTGCCCAATTAGTAAATGAATTTCAACAGGCGGGCTCATATCACCTAACGTGGAATGCAAAAGATATCACCAGCGGGCTTTACTATTACAAATTAATATCCGGCACGTTTAGTATGACGAAAAAAATGTTGATGATTCGCTGATGACAATGCATGATGTGGTTGGTGTTTCGTTGAATGTAAAAAGTAGTTAGAGAGGACTCGCCGTGTTACGACAAAAAATGACGATGTTGTGGATTGGCCTAGGATTGGCTATTTTAGTGAATTCTGAAGCATTCTCCCAGGGATTCGTAGTTGATCATACGTCGGTTCAAGCATTTGATCAGATACCCGAGGTATGGCTGCAAGCGGCCAAACAGTTGACGCTGCATTATGCGCATGCCTCTCACGGTATGGAAGTGGTTTCCGGTTTGAAATATCTGCGAGATGAGATCGATGCGGACAGATACGCTGTATCCTACATTGTGTATTATGCGGAACGTCCTGATCCGTCCACGGCGTTGCCGGAGGAAGAATCGCCGCCGTCACTTCGCATTGCAGATACAGGGCGCACGCCGGACGGTTACTGGAGCAGCGCGGAAGGACTTGCGGAGACGCGAGGATTTGCGGCGACCGGTTTATATGATTTTTCGATGTTTGGCTGGTGCGGCGAACTGAGCGGATCGCTTGATTTGCGGGACTATATCAATACCTATCTGACGACGCTGGATAATTTGGAGAAAGAGTTTCCGAACATGCGGTTCATTTATCAGACCTGCCATTCCGACGGTTATCCCGCTTACAGCAAGCTTCGACAAAACAATAATCAGATCCGTGAATATTGCAAGGCGAATAACAAGATCCTCTATGATTTTGCGGATATAGAGAGCTGGGATCCGGACGGGAATTTTTACCCGGAGAATTACAACTGTTCGTGGTGTGCGGCGTGGTGCGAGAAACATCCGGAGGAGTGTGTGAATTTGCCGCCGGAGAGTGATGCCGGCATTCCAACCTGTTGTCCCCATACGCACGGTTACAACTGCTACATCAAAGGCAAAGCCTTCTGGTATATGATGGCCAGGCTCGCCGGTTGGGATGGCGCACTCACAGCAAAATGATGTGCATGTTTCGCCCGTGGTCATGATGTAGTGCTTTTGAAAAAGAGGGGAACAGAATGAAAATCCATATTATAACTTTCTATCTGCTTTTGCTGATTTTGCGCAGCGGCTATGGAGGAATTGAGCTTTACATGGCCGATCCTGAAGTTCGGATAGCTCAAAAAATATACTGTCAGCTTGTAAACGTTTCTTCAAGCGATAAATTGCTGGTGATCCTGGATGATCAGACGATATTTTTAAAGGAGGGTAATCTGCGGCCGGAAGAAGTCGTTGTTGTAGATCATCGAAATCAGGTCGCGGGGCGGCACACTTTAACCGTGAGTATATTAACCGCTGATGATGAGACGAAAGCATCAACGTCAAAGACGTGGACGACACTTCATAATGGCATTCCAACTGTGGGCATTGATGAGAATAATGCCGTTCGAGTAAACGGTGAACTGTTTTTTCCAGTATCCGCGGAGGTCGGCAAAAACCTTATAATAAATTGGGTGCAGAATAAATATCTAAATACATCAGCCGATATGACATATATAAACGGGCGTTACGGTTATTCGACTGATTATACGCTGGAAGATTATCGAGACTTTCTTGATCTATTAGCCGGTTTGGGTGTTCGGAATATTGGTCCAACGTACAGATGGTTTGGCATGGGCAAAACAACCGGTCAGGGAAATGATCTCAATGTTATGGCAGACTATGTTAAAGCATTTAAGGACCATCCCGCTGTCTTAATGTGGCAATGGGCGGATGAACCCGATCGCGGAGGTGATCCGGCTTTAGGTGGAGATGCTGCATATCCAACTGAAATTAGATCATGGCACGACGTCGTCCATCAGTACGATACCAATCACCCGCACGCCGTAAACCTGACAGCATATGCCTGGGCCAGAGATGGAGCATGGTACATCGATCATTGTGGTGATTATAGTTTTTTGTATGGCGCAGATTGGCACCAGGGTGAAAAAAAACTCGTGGGTGACGTCATTGGATGTGATTTTTATCCCATCGAATTTGCGACCAAAGTGCCGGAAAAATTTGGTGATCTTGTCGTCAACTTTGAGTCGATGTCAAAAGCGATGGATCGAATCAGAGAATGGACATATAATTTGTGCCCTATATTTTCTTGGAATGAACCATGTGATTTGAATCCTGATCTCGACGGTGATGGTTTCGCAGATGGCCACGAATATAGCCCTTATCGCTGGACCCCTCCGCCAACGCCGGCAGAATTGTGGGCCGAGTACTGGATTAAAATTATTCATGGCGTAAAAGGTATCAAGCTGCATCCCTATTTTGATCCGGCGGGCACTGCTATCCCGCCATACAACCACGAGACCATGGCTAAATTCGTTACGTGGGTTGAAGCATTAACACACGCTATTTTGGGGCCAGATTATACTGGCGAGGTGCGGATTGAAGAGTTGTTTGACGGCCGTATTGACATTTTGGCAAAAACATGCAATGATACAATTTATCTCGTCGCCGGTAACTTGAAATATGAAAAAGCAAGGGCGCGGATTTACGTTGATGTGCTTGCTTCGAATCAGGACATCAAAGTGTATGGAGAAGATCGGATCCTTGTTTCACAAGATGGATATTTTGAAGATGATTTTGACTCGTTAGCCGTGCATATTTATAAATTTTTCCCGCAGCCCAATACGGCGATTACTATTCCCGAATCTGACGATTTTACGATCGATCAGCTCTTTCAAAATCATCCCAATCCTTTTAATACTCGTACAAAGTTTTCTTATACCTTGTCATGTGATTCACATGTCGAATTGATGATCTATGATCTGCAAGGTCGGCAGGTCGATAAACTATTTAATGGCTTTCAGAGCGCCGGACAGTATACAGTCATATGGGCTGCAGACAAGCTTCCCAGCGGTCCCTATTTCTGCACGCTCGTAACGGACAATGTTCGAATTACCAAACGACTTTTGCTGATTCAATGATGAAATGTTGGTCAATACTCCTGTGCTTTTTTTCCCTTCTGTTCAGTGCGGCAAATGAGCGACAGAGAATCCAACCTACAGAAATTCGACTGATGATGCAGGAGGTCGAATGGCGAGTTTTACCAGTCCGATCTCAAGCCGAGTACAAACAGGGAAAAATTGGCGGCGAAGGCTATCAACATCTGCATGGTATAGCGCGATGCCGTTCCCATCCCGAGATTATTTATCTTTCTCAGGATTGCGCACAAGTGTGGCGAAGCGACGATGCCGGGGAATCCTGGAAAAAAGTGTTGGGCGAACATCTTTATGTTAAAAGAGGCCAGTCAATCGAGGTTGATCCTGTAAATCCTGAT
This sequence comes from uncultured Cytophagia bacterium, assembly GCA_964432185.1. Classification (GTDB taxonomy): domain Bacteria; phylum Zhuqueibacterota; class Zhuqueibacteria; order Residuimicrobiales; family Krinioviventaceae; genus Kriniovivens. The sequence goes on along the minus strand of CAYSNA010000085.1, from coordinate 7,645 downwards.
CTTGTATTTGCGATTCTGGAAAACCATAGCAATCCTTCGGTGCAGCTCGCCCAGAACCTTGTCGGCCTTTATCGTTCAAAAAATGGAGGTCTCAGTTGGGATTTTGTTTTACCATCGCCAACCATCATTTACCGAATGTACCAACACAACATTACCTATGATTTGGTGAATGTATCGTCCACAGGTGCAACACGGTGGTATGCCGCGTTCCCTGGAAAATTTTTGTATCGCTCGGAGGATCGTGGCGATACATGGGAAGCGGTGGCTGATTTATCGGATTTTGATCCAGTTTACACAATCCAAACTCACCCAAGCGATGGTCGGACCGTCTACGTGGCTTCTCAATTGGGACTCTATTCAAGTTCTCAAAAAGGTGCCAATCTGCAAAAACTCGGCAATATTCCTCAAGGTGATGTGTCGTCAATTGCTGTCAATGAGCAAAATCCGCAAATTATTTATGCTGTCTTGAAGGATAAAGGACTCTATAGTTCAAAGAATGGCGGCGTTTTCTTTTCGTTATTAAAGAAATTTGATGCTCAAACTGTGTGTATTCATCCGGGATTCTCGGATACTATAAATCTCATCGGCACACACTCCAATATGATAATAAGCCATGATGCCGGACAGAGCTGGATTCAAAACAGTCGTGTAATCCCGGCGGAAGGATTGAATCGGGAGTGGAAAACCAGCATTAGTGGTGCGCTTGCCGGTATCGTTGCCAATCCAGAAAATCCAAATGAAGCTGTTGCTTATGCGCATGCCGCACTCTGGAAAACAAATGACGGGGGGAATACATTTTATGATAGCTCCACACTGTTTACCGGATATGCCTGGAGTTGGTGGAATGATGGTATTGGGTTTGATGCTGCGAATCCAAATCGATTTTGCTTTTTCTGTTGCGATGTCGGGATGATTATCACAGAAAATGGCGGTGACTATTTTAAAAAAGAGAGCGTTCCTTCGAACTGGCTCGATAAGAAAATTATAAATTGGACCGGCATGCATGCTGGAGATATCCAGCCTATCCCCGGCTCAGATATTATTGTCGCATCTGTTGGTGAATACTTTCACACGAAATTAGCTCGAAAAACCACAGATCATAGTGAATGGAAAATTGTCGATCTCCATGACGATAACAACCTCTTTATTGCATTTCACCCCCAAAAGCCAAATCTAGTTTATGCTGGAAATAAACGGTCCTTTGATGCCGGTGAATCTTTCCACCAGATCCACTATTTAGTTGAGAGAGATGCTGAAATCTTGGGTATGTGCCGCACTCATCCAGATATTGTTTATGCGATGACCACACCCAGAAATACCATTTTGCGATCCGATGATTGTGGAGACACATGGAGGGTGTACGTCCAAGTCGATTGGTACTTTAACCGACTCGATTCAAAACCGACATTTGCTGTTGATCCCGAGAATCCCGATAACGTTTATACGCTTGATAAAAACGGCGATCTTGCCGTCTATGATGGAACGTCATGGAACAGCCTCGGCGTTCTTTCATCGTCCGGAGGACTGGAATGGGGCAATTTTGTCAGCACCGTCGCTATTGATCCTCGCTATGCACATATAATTTATGCGGGCACCTATTTTGCCGGTTTACCGCATCTGTGGCGCAGCACAGATGGTGGAAAAACGTGGAACAATATTTCCGGTAATTGTCCCCGGATGGGCGCCTCAGCTCTGGCTGTGCATCCGCTAACCGGCGACCTGATGCAGGGAACTGTATTTGGTACCTGGATCCTTCCACCACCCTATGAGAATCCCAATAGTCTTTATGAAAAATGTATTGACCATCCCGTCGCTGTAAAGGTCAAAACAGAATATTCCAGAACCACTCATTAATGATGATCAAAACAAAAAATGACTACAAGTATTTTCTTCTCGCGGATAAAAAGGCTTCAAGTATTGACAGGAAAAAAACCAGAATTATTGGCGATGATATCTGGAAATTCCAGCGCAGCCTGCGAAAGGTCGAATACTACATGAATTGTAAACGATCTTTTATATGGAAACCATTTCTCAGTTTTGCATTGTTACGGCTTTATTCATTGAGTATTAAATTGGGTTTTTCCATAAAGCCAAACGTCTTTGGACCTGGGCTGTGTATCGTACATCGTGGAACGATTGTCGTTGCAGAAAATGCACACATTGGCGCAAACTGTCGAATTCATGCTTGTGTCAATATTGGCAACAAGGCGGGATTTCCAGATAAAGCTCCTAAAATTGGCAATAACGTTTATATCGGACCCGGTGCAAAAATATTTGGTGAAATCACGATTGCCGACAACATTGCAATTGGCGCAAACGCCGTTGTGAATAAATCATTTACAGAGTCTGGCATCGATATCGCGGGTGTCCCGGCCCAAAAAATTGGCGACAAGGGATCGAACGGCTTGTTAATAAGAGCCGCAGATATCTGAGAAATCTCTCCATTACAATTCACAGACACTCATGCATTCAATTTTTAAATACATTATAATTCGATAAGCCTTTGATTGACAAAATCTTTTCCTCTCACTCTAAAAATAGATATTGGGCATGAAATTTAAAATTCTCTGTTTTTTCTCTTTCCTTCTATGGCTCATCACATGCAATGATCGAAAGGAGATCGATTCTATGGCAGACAACACATCGACAGTTCTCGAGTCGGCGCAGGTTTTGTCTTCCAAAAAGATATTTTTCGGACATGCTTCTGTTGGATATAATATTACGGCGGGCCTTGAACAAATCTGTGTGGAGCCGTGTGCATTGACTATTCTTGAAATAAAGGATGGACAAGCACCACGTGAAAGTGGATTCTATCACAAGGTTAATGGCAAAAACTTTGATCCAAAAGGCAAGTGTGACGCATTCAGGACGTTTTTAATGGAGGACAACCGTGGCGAAAAATTTGACATCGCCTTTTTCAAATTTTGTTTTGTCGATATAACCCGCCAGACAGATATTAAAGATGTAATGAACTATTATATGGATACAGTGGATAGTTTAAAAAAGCACTTTCCTGATTTGACTATTGTTCACGTCACAACACCGCTTTCGGTTCATGCATGGGGATTGAAAGGATGGCTAAAAAATTTGCTTGTTGATGATCTGGATAATGTAAAACGCAATCAATTTAACTATCTGCTCATCGAAACTTATAAAAATCAGGATCCAATATTTGACCTCGCGAAAGTCGAATCCACAAAATCCGATAACAAAAGATCCGGTTTCACATACAAGGGACAAACTTATTATTCGCTATATCGGCAGTATTCAAACGACGGTGGGCATCTCAACGAATACGCAAGTAAACTGGCGGCAGTGGAACTGCTTCATGTGTTGACTGAAGCTGCTCTGTCTTCAAAATGATATTATTGTGAGGAAAACGTTATGAATTACACATCGGCTATCAAAGATTTTATTGTTGAAAATTTTCTTTTTGGTGATGGGGAATCTCTGAAAAACGAAACTTCCTTTTTGACCAGCGGCATCATCGACTCGACGGGTATTTTGGAGCTTATCACTTTTTTAGAGGAAACCTACAACATCAGAATAAAGGATGACGAATTAATTCCAGAAAACCTCGACAGTATCAATAATGTTGTGGCTTTTTTGGAGAAAAAAGTTGTCGATACAACCGTTTCAGTAGTTTCATAACAAATCATGTGCGGCATCGCAGGCAAGTTTGTCCAAAACTCGCCAAGAAAAATTTCAGTTGAATTGATGCAGTCAATGATCGGCATTTTGCAGCACCGTGGCCCGGATGAGTGCGGCATTTACATTGACGATTATATCGGTTTAGGGCATGCTCGGCTCAGCATTATCGATCTTGCCGGTGGCTCGCAGCCGATTCATAATGAAGATCAATCGTTGTGGATCGTTTATAATGGCGAGATTTTTAATTATATCGAATTAAAAGAAAGACTCGTCAAAAAGGGGCATCACTTTTATACTGACACCGATACTGAGGTGGTGCTGCATCTGTACGAAGAGAAAGGTCCCGATTGTTTGAACGAGTTGAACGGACAATTTGCCATTGCCATTTGGGATGCCCGAAAAAAAGAGTTGTTCCTGGCGCGCGACCGCGTCGGTATTCGTCCGCTTTTTTATGCGCAGCACAACGGCAGCCTTCTTTTTGCTTCCGAAATCAAAGCCATCTTTTGCGACAAGTCCATCCCTCGTCAATTGGATACGTCAGCGCTCGACGAGATTTTTACCTTTTGGACCACACTGCCCGGCAAAACTGCTTTTCACAATATTCATGAATTGTCGCCGGGACATTTTTTGATCGCTTCACAAACCAGCATTCAAATCCAGCGATATTGGGATATCCCATTTTATCCGCCGGAAGATCAATTGGATTGGCCAGTTGACCGGCTGTGCGATTTTATCCAGGAATTGCTCGTCGATGCCATTCGAATCCGCTTGCGCGCGGATGTTCCTGTGGGCTGTTATTTGAGTGGCGGCCTCGATTCGTCCGGGGTGACGACACTGGTGGTCAAAAATTTTAATAACCACGTCAAGACGTTCGGCGTTCGCTTTGAAGATGCGGCATTTGATGAGGGAATCTATCAGCACCACATGGTGGACTTTCTCAACACCGATCATTCTGAAGTCCTGGCGACACACGAAAACATTGCGGCGAGTTTGCCGGACGTTTTATGGCATTGTGAAAAACCGATGTTGCGCACGGCGCCGATTCCTCTCTTTCTCCTCTCTCATCAAGTGCATCAAAATAACTACAAGGTAGTGCTCACCGGCGAGGGCGCCGATGAAGTGTTTGGTGGCTATAATATTTTTCGCGAAGCCAAAGTGCGCTATTTCTGGGCGCAACAGCCGCAGTCACCATACAGGGGACTGCTCATCGGAAAACTTTATCCTTATATTTTCAAAGATCCCAAACTGTGGCCGATGCAGCGCGCATTTTTTGCCGCCGGGCTGGATCAGTACCAACACCCGCTTTTCTCTCATTTCATTCGCTGGCACAATACCGGCAAAATCAAAACGTTCTTGTCGGACGAATTTCATCTTGAAAATAAAAAAAATGGCAAACTCGATGAACTGCTGACCTTTCTGCCGGATTCTTTTGGCACGTGGGAGCCGCTTGCCAGGGCGCAGTACCTGGAGATGATGCTTTTTATGAGCAACTATTTGCTCTCCTCTCAGGGCGACCGCGTTGCGATGGCCCATTCCATCGAAATCCGTTTACCCTATCTGGATTATCGGTTATTGGATTTTATGGGTCGTGTCCCGGCCAAATTTAAACTGCGCGGTTTGCAGGAGAAATATATTTTGAAAAAATCGTTTCAGGGGATTGTGCCGGAACGCATTGCCAATCGCCCAAAACACCCGTATCGTGCGCCAATTGGTAAAAGTTTAAAGCACGATAATTTGATTTTTAGCAACGATCTTGATTTGATCGATACTTTTAAAGCCAGCGGACTCTTTAATGCTGAAAAGGTTCAACGATTGGCCAAAAAAATGGAGACACATGAAAATGCCAGCGAAGTGGACAATATGGCGTTAATGGCAATTGTTTCGACGCTCGTTATTTACCGGCAGTTTGTCAAAGATTTTCCATTCAAAACAATTCCGGACATTCATCCGGATGTGATGTATGACCGGCGAACCAATGCAGAGCAAAACAGGGGGGAAGAGAATGTATTTCCCGACACTCGTTCAGGATTATTTAACACTCGCGGCAACGCGGCATCCGCACAAAACCGCGCTCGTTTGTGAAGGACAACGCTGGAGCTATGCGACCATTGAAGCGGCCTCGAATTTTCTCGCCTCCGGTCTGTTCAATCTGGGTGTGCGACGCCGGGATCGCGTCGTCATTTTTCTGGATAACTCGGCTGAATCGGTGATTTCGTTGTATGGCATTCTCAAGGCGAATGCCGTTTTTGTCATGCTCAACACCGAGCTAAAATCAAGAAAACTGTCCTACGTGCTAAAGGATTGCGGAGCAACCGCGCTGATCACGCACTCCAACAAAGCGCACGTGGTGAATGACGCTTTGTCCGAGATTGGAGCTGTGTGTCCCATCGTCTGGATTGGTTCGATGGAAAATGTGCCAAATACATTGGTATCGAATTCGTTGAGCTGGAAATCGCAGGTACCTGACAATCTGACGCGGCAGCCGTTCTCAACAAATCATACCCGGCAACAAAAATGCATTGACCTCGATTTGGCGGCTCTGATTTATACTTCCGGTTCAACTGGCGAGCCAAAAGGCGTCATGTCCACGCACCGCAGCATGCTCTCCGCCGCACGCAGCATTACACAATATTTGGAAAATACCAAGGATGATATTCTGCTCAACGTCTTGCCGTTGTCGTTTGATTACGGTTTGTACCAGGTGCTCATGTCGGTCATTTTTGGTGGGACAGTAGTGCTGGAAAAATCATTTCTCTACATCCACAGTGTTCTGGCGAAAATTGCGCAGGAACACGTCACCGGCCTGCCCATTGTGCCGACGATTCTCGCGATGATTTTGAAATTGCAGGATGTGACCAGGTACAATTTTAATTCGCTTCGATATATTTCCAATACCGGAGCCGCGCTGCCGGTGGAACATATTCGCAAATTGAGAGCTTTGTTCCCAAACGTGCACATTTATTCCATGTTTGGATTGACCGAGTGCAAGCGCGTTTGCTACCTGCCGCCGAGTGAAATAGATAAACATCCGGATTCTGTCGGTATTCCTATGCCCAATTGCGAAGTGTTTATCGTGGATGAAAACGGGCAAGAGGTCAAACCGAACGAGATTGGCGAGTTGGTTATTCGCGGATCAAATGTCATGCAGGGCTATTGGAATTCACCGGAGCTCACTGCCGCATATTTTCGTCCCGATGCAAAAACCGGCGACATCCTTTTATATTCCGGGGATTATTTCCGCCGCGACGAAGAAGGTTTTCTCTATTTTCTTGGCCGAAAAGATGATATGATCAAATCCAAGGGGGAGCGTATCAGCGCCAAAGAAATTGAGAATCTCATTTACGAAATAAACGGCGTCGCCGAAGCAGCCGTGGTGGGGGTGCCGGATGAGATTCTGGGACAGGCGATTAAAGTCTACATTGTCGCACAGCATAATTCGGTAACCGAAAAAGAGGTGCTGAGATTTTGTACTGCCCATCTCGAATCCTTTGCGGTGCCCAAATACATCGAGTTTGTCGAGTCGCTGCCACGCACAGCGCACGGGAAAATAGACAAAAAACTGTTGAAAAAGTGACGTGCCCCCAAAAACCTACATGAGAAAATATGCCACATTTCTTATCCTGTTCATTTACCTGTTCCTGACAACGAGTTTTGGACAGACTGGTAACGGTTCGGCAAAAGGTTCTATCGCCGGCACTGTACGTGATTCGTTCGGCAACACCCTGGCTGATGTGAATGTCTTTATTGAAAAAACAACACTGGGCAGCGCAACAGATAAAAACGGCAACTATCGCATAAGCGCTGTACCGCCAGGCCGATATTCGATCCAATTTTCCAGCATCGGCTTTGAGATTTTGAAATCCGATATCATCATTACGGCCGGGCGCGAAACGCGTTTTGAGGCGCGCTTGATACAGCGGATCATTCCCATGCCGGAGATCGTCGTCATGCCGGGCAAGTTTTCCATCGCGCAGCGTCAGGCGGTGAAGCAGCA
>CAYSNA010000084.1:9606-15284 GCA_964432185.1 uncultured Cytophagia bacterium | reverse complement strand
TTATGCCATTTTTGTGATGTATCTGACGCGCCACCGGGAAGAATTGCGGCACGAATCGATTGTAGAATAGAATTTGAATGAATCATTCACATAATTTGTCGTGCATCTTCACGGTTTATGTCAAATTATAGACAACAGGAGGAGAATCGTGAAAACTCGCCGATCCTTTTTAAAAGACGTGGCATGTGGAGCTACCGCCATTGCCGCGCTGCCAATATTATCCTGCGCCCAGGAAAAATCCCGTCCCAATATTTTATTTATTGCTGTTGATGATCTTCGCCCGCAGCTCGGCTGTTACGGCAATGAGAAAATGATCACCCCCAATTTGGACAAACTTGCGGCGCACGGCACGCTGTTCGAACGCGCCTATTGCCAGGTCGCTGTGTGCGGCGCGTCGCGCGCCAGTTTGTTATCCGGTTTGCGGCCCAAAGGGGATCGCTTCAAAACCTATCTCGATCGCGTGACCGAGCAGGCGCCGGGCATCACCACACTGCCGATGTATTTGCGCCAGAACGGTTATCACACGATTTCCAACGGCAAAATCTATCATCATAAAAATGATGATATTCACGCCTGGAGTGAAGAGCCGTGGCGTGTCGGCGCGGCGCTCGGTGGCGAACACAAGTGGTTTCGACCGGAGAATCAAAAGATTCATCAGGATAATCAACAGCGCATGCGTGACACCGGCGATAATATAAACAGCCGCGGCCCGGCCTATGAATGGTCGGATGCGCCGATCGAGCAGTATCCCGATGACATCATGACCTCAAAATGCATAAAAGATTTGAAACGCCTGAAAACCATGGGCATACCGTTTTTCCTCGGCGCCGGATTTGCCCGGCCGCATTTGCCGTTCAACGCGCCGCAGCGGTTTTGGGATTTGTATGATCGGGACAGCATCAACATTCCGGCGAATTATTTTTCTCCCAAAGGCGCTCCCGAAGTGGCCCTGCACAATTTTGGCGAGTTGCGCGCTTATGACAATATTCCACCAACCGGACCAGTGTCCGACGAGACCGCGCTCAACCTCATCCACGGCTATTACGCCAGTGTGTCGTTTGTTGATTATGAAATTGGACGCTTGCTGCACGCGCTGGATGACCTACAGTTGCGCGACAACACCATCATCATTTTGTGGGGTGATCACGGCTGGCAGCTTGGCGAGCACGCCATGTGGTGCAAACACTGCAATTTCGAAACATCCACGCACGTGCCGATGCTGATTTCGGCGCCCGGATTCAAACCCAATAACCGCTCCAACGCGCTGGTCGAGTTTGTCGATATTTATCCGAGTTTGGCGGAGCTGGTTGGATTGCCGATCCCGCAGCACTGCCAGGGAACGAGCTTTGTCCCGCTGATGAACGATGCCGATCTGCCGTGGAAACAGGCTGCCTTCAGCCGCTGGAATCATGGCTGGTCCATTCGCACAGATCGCTACCGCTACACCGAATGGCGCGAAAACGGCCGGGTGACGGATCGGATGCTGTACGATCATCAAGCTGATCCGGACGAAAATATAAACATCGCGGAAGAAGCGGATCATTCGGCGCTGGTCGAGCGTTTATCCACCATGCTCAACAAAGGGTGGGAGGCCTATCAATAAGGAGGTGCGCTATGAAAAATATTTTTCCAGCCTTGTTGCTTTTTGGTTTTTTCATTTTGACGTGTGAACGGAACATTCAAAATCCGTCAACAGATGTGCCGCCGGATATTTTGAAAATATCCGTGGATACGTTGCAGCTCGGTCAACAACGTTTTGTTTTGAAAACAGAAATCTGGCGCGATTTTATGCCGATTTCGCCGCCGGATGGCCGACCGCTAACTGCCTCCATCTACATCGAAACCGTAGATTCTTCCGCCATTTCATTTAACCTGGATAGCGACCGAGTGTACATCGTCAACGGCAAGGATGTCTGGGCGTCATCCTACGCCGAAGAACTGCCGGACGATTATCCGTCACGGCAGCCGTTTCGACTCGTCAAAGTCGTAAGAAACGGCCCAAAATGGGGACCGGATATTTTTGTTGATGTGATCGTTCGAATTTTGGCCAATGACAACATCTATTTTCTGCGCGCCAAAAATCAGTATATTTGGGAGACGTGGTAAGGTTTTGATACGTCGTGCGACCTCAATTACCGATTTTCGATTAAATCTTTTGGGAATCTTTTTCAACTCTAGATTAATCTACTTTACCAGCGCCATTTTCCGAGTAATAACGACCTCTTGTCCGGCGTGCATCTGCACAATATAAACGCCGGTTGGGTGATGGACAGCATGCCATGCGATGTGATAGTGCCCTGGCGTTTTTGTCTCATCAACCAGTGTTTCGATGTGCTGTCCCAGAATATTAAAGATGGCCAGTTTTACATGGCTTTGTTTCAGCACACTATATTCTATCCGAGTGACGGCATTAAAAGGATTAGGATAGTTGGGTCTCAAACTAAACTGTGATGGAGACGATTTCCTCCCTTGTTGAACATCTGTAATGCTGGCGGTAAAACTGAATATATCTGCCGGACTCAAACCAAAGTTCGGTTCAATGGTCATTGTAAAACTTTTATCGAGAAATTCCCGATCCGATTTGCCGACCATTTTAAGCACGTACAAAATATCTGTTTCCAAACGATAATACGGATGGTCGTCTATGTTTGGCGTTTCAGTATAATCATGGTCGAAAATGACCAACGCTTCCGAGTATTTACCAAAGGACAAAAACGAGTCGCCGTTCCAGCCCAAATCCCAAATGGCGTTTGCAGAGGTGTCATCAGGACTCTCAACCAAAAGAACCTCCAGTTTTCTGGGTTCATCAGGATTCCTATCATCGTATGCCGCCAATGGCATAAAACCGATCCTGTCATCATACTCATCATTCTGCCAGAACTCGGCAAATCCTTTACTCCAAAAGCCGTCCTGCTGTAGAGAGGATTTATCCTGAAATTCAATTCTCACGGGATAATAATCCGTTGGCCAGCGGGAAGAATGTATCGATTGACTTACACCATCACGATACTCTCTGGCAAAAGCGAATGGACCGGTGGAATTGTTGCCGGGAGCAAACCACGGATCCTCACTGTATAAAACGCTCTTGATTCCGGTCTGGTTTTCAACATAGAGGGCAAAACCAAGAGAGTCATGATGGACATCAAGTATGGGATTGTATCGAATGAACCATAATGATTTTTCGGCTACGATTTTTCCCGCTGTCGCATCATACAGCACGAGAAGGGTGGACTCATCGTTTCTAAATTTTACAAGATATTGATGTCCGGTTAGATATTCCGGTCGTGTCAAAACGAGTGTGATATTTCCATCACCCTCACCCTGAAAGTGATGTGTTGGATATGTTGAGGTATAATTGGATGGGACGTGTGTGTATACGAATGGGATATATGCATTTAACGTGACCTTTTGCCCCTGCGGCGCAAATGGATGGTAGACAAAAGCACGTAAAACAAATCGGACCTGTTTTCCCATCGTTAGCGACTGTCCCGCCGCATCGGTTTGAACAGAAAAAGATGTCGCCAGTCCAGATTCATCGCCTTTATAAACAACTATGTTCTCACCATCGACAACATCATCTATTTGGGTTATGCCGTCGATTTTATCAAAGTTTGCGATAAAAACGAGTTCTTCATTGTCGTCTACATAATACAATTTATAACCCAGAAAATGAGATGGTGCATTTTGATATTGCTGATCAACATCATTCCAAAAAAGTTGAACGCCACTTTCAGTCGACTCGGCATTTAATTCCACGATGGGTTCCTGAAAATGAGCGGGTCGCTTGATAAAATCTTTGAATCGCTGCAAAAGTGCGCAGGTGTTTTTCATGTCTGTTATGGATGCCAGTCGGGTTTCGGCGCTGCCAACAACTTTGGCAGCCAGAATCGTCTGTCGTGATCCCGCTGATAGATTAAATGGCCCGCTGGACACCAGGAGTAAACGATCGGACGGATACGAATCGATATGCCCGATACTGGTTATCGGATTGCCATCAAAGAGAAATCGTGTCGGGTAACCGAGGTGGTCAAGCACCGATGTTCCATCCGACAAATTCCCTTTTAAAAATTCGAATGCTTCTCTTGCATTGGCGGGTGGGCCATAAGGATTCGGAGCTCCAGTATCCCACCAGTATGAAAACGATGTTATGGGGAGAGACTCATTCTCAACGTGTGCGCCTTGCAACAGTTGAAAGCCGAGACAAGGCGGATGCCCCAGGTAGACGCCGTCAGCGCCGTAGCCGTTATAGGTGTACCCAACATTGAGCTTTCGATCGCACCCCACAAGGTCATCACTGGCGTTGCCAAGGTCGGTGTCGCTCCACAAACCAATGTAACACGAATCATAGTCGGTATTGGATTTGTTGATAATATCCCATTGAAAAAAGAGAACGTCCGAAAGCGGACCTAAATCGTTAAATCCGAAGGCCAGCACACTTATTTGAACACCAAGGGGTTGTGATCTGAAAACGGAGCTATGCGCTGCGGCGTTCGCATCGTTCATTACCCACCATAATGTTTGATCTCCGATGAGCAGCGGAAGTCGATTGCCGTTTGCATCAAGACTGTCAATGCCTTCTTTGGTTTGCACAGCCGGCGCGCCGAGATCAAACGGCCAGCTCTGCCAGTCCCCGGTGCCGTCGCTGTTGATTTTATAGATTCGAAATCGTTCGTTTTGTGGATCAGCAGGCTGACCATCCGGTTGAATGATGCCGGGCTGGAATTCAGAGTCATACTCGGTGCTGGCGGAACGGAGTTCACCATCCGGTGTTTTACCCACGAGCCATAGTCCCGAACAAAAGTCTATTGTCTTTCCCGAGCCTTTGGGCCATTCCATACCCGCTTGCCTTATTGCACGATTATCGACAATTTTTCCAGTGTTACTCATCCAGCACACAATGTTATTGCCGTCAAACCGGGCGCTGCTTGTGGCAGTTTGACTGTTTTGATCCGATGGCAATTCTTTGGCAATTGAAATTGAAATAAGGCATAGCGCAAATAGAAATAATCGAAACATCTGTCGCCCCTCCTAAAGTCGCATGAGCCAACGAAATTTCTAAAAACTTTTATTTGACGGGAATTTGCTGTATATTTAAAACCGTTGATATAACAACTTTTTAACAATTATCTAAAGTGCAATTATTCATGCTAATTTTGATTTGTCTTTTGCTCCTTTCAGGCCAATCAATTTTGGCCAAACATAGGAGTTTAATATGACAGTCCAAAACGATAAAGTCGTCGCCTTTGATTACACGCTCACGCTTGATTCCGGCGAAGTTGCCGATACATCCGAAGGCCGCGGACCGCTCAAGTTTTTGGTTGGCTCCGGCCAAATTATTCCTGGCCTGGAAAATGAAATGATCGGTATGGCCGTCGGTGATAAAAAAGTGGTGAATGTTCAGCCGGAAGATGCCTATGGCATCAGCAGTCCCGAGATGATCCAAACGGTGCCGATTGAGCACATGCCGGATTCGATCAATTTGCAGATAGGTGAGGAAATCCAGGGCCAGAGCGAGGACGGTCACATCGTGCATGGGCAAATTACCAGCGTTGACAGCCAAAACGTCACGATTGATTTTAATCATCCACTGGCGGACCAGGCCTTGACCTTTGATATTGAGATCGTCGATATCCGAGATGCCTCACCGGAAGAAATTGATCACGGCCACGTGCATTAAA
>CAYSNA010000084.1:5925-9506 GCA_964432185.1 uncultured Cytophagia bacterium | reverse complement strand
GCGGGATTAATGTTTGGTTCGTCCTTTGGGATGAATAAAGAATCTGAAAAGTTACAAGCTTCTGATATTGTTCAACTCGGAAAAACCGATGTCAAGCTTTCCCGTCTCGCCATTGGCACCGGCGTCAAAGCCGGGCGTGGGTCATCACCCTTGCTGAAAAAGGGCGAACAAAATTTCGTTGATCTGATGCATCATTATCTGGATCAGGGTGGTAACTTTTTTGACATGGCCGATTGGTACGGCAGCCACGAGTTCACCAAAAAGTCTTTAAAAGGTATTCCGCGCGATAACTATGTGTTATCGACGAAAATCTGGAATCACGCATATGAAGGTTTCGAACCCTCCGGCGGCGCCTTTAAAGAAATTGAGCGATTCCGCCAGGAGCTCGGCACGGACTATATTGACATGGTGCTCATCCATTTTCTCCGCCGCGAGGATTGGATCGATCACTTTAAACGCGTACGCGATGAATTATCCGAATTGAAAGAAAAAGGCGTTGTGCGCGCGGTTGGCGTATCGTGTCACTCACATATTGCCATGCAAAAAGCCGCCACCGATCCGTGGACCGATTTTATGCTGGCCCGTTATAATTACAAAGGCGGCAGCGATTTTTTGATGGACGGCACGGTCGATGAAATTACCAAAACGCTGCAAACGGCCAAAGAAAACGGCAAAGGTTTGATCGCGATGAAAGTCTTTGGCGAAGGTCGTTTGATTGAGCCGGAGCAAAAAGATACATCATTAAAATTTGTCCTGCGCAGCGGACTTGTGGATGCGATCACTATTGGCATGCAAAACGCGTGGGAAATTGACGATACGGTGGAACGCATCGCCAAAGTTTGATCTGATATTGAATCCATGAAAATAAAAAGGGCGGTATAAAAATTATATCGCCCTTTTTTATCCAATACGATGTTGAATTGGTTTGATCAAGAATCCTGAATGTTTAATCCGGCACGTCTTTTTTTCCGCATTTTAAAAAACAACCTGAATTGAACGCTCCCCACGATAGCCAACAGCACGCCAATAGCAGAAAGTGATATAAAGAAAAAATTGTCTCGTGGCGTGGCGACGAATATGTCAAGCAGCAGAAATACCGGATGACTGTTGAAAATAATGTAGACCCAGATAAAATATCCAGCCAGGACAAGCCCGCCGACAATCAACAGAACGGAAAGCCACCACGGTAAAATAAAGCGATTGCGATCGTCCCAGGCAATGCCTTGCGCTTCCAGTTTTTCACGATGAGCGCGGCGTGCCGAGAGCCACAGCAGGAAAAAACCTGTCAGGACAAATAGCGCCGTGATCAACGTCGGCACAACGTTCATGCGGCGGGATTCGACCCACATCACATAATCAGCATAATGAAATTGATCGTCAGAGAATTCCCACGTCGCTTCCCGATCTTCAACCCCTCTATTCGCATTCGTATCAATGACGCGTCCCGGAACCTGAACCTTGAAACGATATTCCTCTGATGGGAGGTCATCAAATATCAATTTGAGATATGTATTGAACTTGGCCGTCGTTTCACTTAAAACAGGTTCGAGCACGAGAAAGGATTGAGCCGGCGCATAAACCACGTCGCTGATTCGCAAAAAATAACGGCCAAAGTCATCTTCGTCTTCAAATAAATTCCATTCGCTGATTTTAGTATAGAGTTCATCTTTTTTAAGATCAAGGGCTGACTTTTCAAAACCAAGCGACGAGTTTTCAACAGCCGAGGCAAAAGCCACATAATATTCGTTAAACATCGAATGCGCCGCGTACTCTTCAATTTTATCTTCAATATCGGTGCTGTCATGTCCAGCCAAATAGGTGTCCAATTCCTCCTGCGTCACATAGTCCAGAATATTGGCGCCGGTAAAAGGGAAAACTTTGAAAAACGTTTCCTCATAGTGATAATAGGTGTAAAACCAGCGGAATTTTTTATCCAATGTGGCGAGGGCATCAAACTGCAGCGAATCCTCGCGGTACATGATCTCTTTGTTCAACAGATTGACGGTTGCAAACCTTTTTTCAATGATATAGGTGTAGCTGTTGGCGCTGTCCTTGTGCGACATCATGTTCCACGATCCATCCTGCGGAAACGGATACGTTGTGTGTCCAACGCCGGTGGAATCTCCGGATACCGAAACAATACGTTCAAGTGAGCCGTTGTTGTTGAGCATGGTCTGGATTGTAATTGTTCTTTTGCAGCCCGCAAAAATCATCATGCACAGCAAAAGAAAAAGTCCGATTTTTTTATATGTTAAGGATGTCATGATGTATCCTTTCTACAGATCTTTTAGTTTTTTCTGAACCGATTCGTTTTGCAGCAACGATTCGAGTTCCTTTTCCGTCAAGCCGTCCTGCCAGGTAATATTGGACTCCTCGGCTTGTTCCTCAAGCATGCGCAGCATTAGACGGTTTTTCATCTGTAATTCGCTGTAGGATTTCAGAAAATTATCCAGCAGCTCTTTGTCGATGACCACCTGATCTTCATCCTGGTTCATGAGTGATAAAACATCCCGTCTTGTGCTGGTCAGTGTTGTCATGTTGGAGATCGTTCCATGCTGCGCTAACCGTTGCTCCAGATGATTCAGGCGGTTCAAGACGATTATCTCCTGCGCAAAGAAAAAGCCGATGATGAAGACGATGCCGGCAGCAAAAACAAACCGCACCGGTCGCAGCGAAAAAATATCAAGGATTTTGTCGAACGGATTGTCGCGTCGTTTGGCAAATTTTTGCACGTTTCGGACCGAGCGCATAATGTCGCTCGTGAGCAAACCGGGATCATGCAAAACAGGTTCGCTTTTGATAGAGCCAACCACATCGAGTTCCTGCAAAAACAGTTCACGGTCCGCCGCGCACGCTTGGCAATCGGCAAGATGGTTTTGCAGGATGTGGCGTTCAGCCTCTGTTAATTCATTGTCCCGCAGATAGATCAGTTTTTTTACATTTTTACAACTCATGAGATATATCCCAATTCTTGACATTTTTTGCGGATATTTTGCCGCGCATAGTACAAATTGCTTTTTATGGTGGACACCGGTATTTTGAGAATCTCGGCAATTTCGTCCATCTCCAGATCTTCCACATCCCGCAGCACAAACACGGCTCGCTGGCGCGGTTTGAGATGCGCCGAGAGACATTTTATTTTGTCCGCCAAATCGGCATTGGATAATTTGTCGACGGCATCGTCATGATCCGTGAGATTTCTAAACGATTCCTCTTTTTCAACCGGGTCGCATTTGTATCTGTTGTAAGCGCGACGCATATCGTCGTAGCACAAATTTGTGATGATTTTGTACAACCAGGTTGTCAATTTTTTGCGCGCATCAAATTTGTGTAAATTCTTCCACAAGCGGATAAAACATTCCTGCACCACATCGCGGGCATCTTCCTGGTTTGTCAGAAAACGAAACGCCACATTGTAGGCGAATTGCTGATGTGTTTCGACCAGTGAACGAAACGCGTCCAGATCACCGTTTTGCGCCTTGTAAATGAGCTGTTGAAGATCCACGAGTCATCCGATTGTGAAAAAATTAATTGAATTCATAGTATGATACGGGGAATGGGGGGAAAAGTCAAAAGGAATG
>CAYSNA010000084.1:0-5825 GCA_964432185.1 uncultured Cytophagia bacterium | reverse complement strand
ATTAATTGAATTCATAGTATGATACGGGGAATGGGGGGAAAAGTCAAAAGGAATGAGGAAAATATTAACCACAAATTACACAAATTACACAAATTTAATATTGGAGATTCGTGTGATTCGTGTTTCGATTTTTACGAAAAGGAGGGTATAGAATTACTTATTTCACTTTTAATACAAACACCGCCAGCTCTGCAAAACTGTTCGGCAAAATATTTGGTAAGAACTGCCCGCGTTTCCGGTTCACAATATTAATCTGTTTGATAATTTTATAGCCGGATTCATCACATAACCGGCGAAAATCATTCACCGTCGACAAGTGAATGTTTGGGGTGTTATACCACTCGTACGGCAGCACTTTGGATTTCGGCATTTCACCTTGAAAGGCTAGATAATGTCGCACCCGCCAATAACCAAAATTGAGCAAACCGACAATGCCGATTTTGCCAACGCGCAACATCTCTTTTAATGTCTCATCCGGGCGCAACACTTGTTGAATCGTTTGGCTGAGCACGACATAATCAAAACAATTGTCGGGATAATCATCCAGGCCCTCATCCAGGTCCGAGTGTACCACGGAAACGCCTTTGGCGACGCATTCAAGAATTTGATCATCGACCAGTTCGATGCCGTGACCATCGACATTTTTTTCGTCGACAAGTTTTTTTAACAGATCGCCTGAGCCGCAGCCCAAATCGAGTACGCTGCTGCCGGGATCGATCAGATCAAAAATAATTTGTAAATCTGGTCGTGTATAGGCTTTGTGCTTTGGGGACATGATTCATCGTTTGTCATGTAAAGTTTATTTGTTGTTTTTGACGTTTTCATAAACGTTGCGCAAAAAATCGGATACGAGTTTTTCCTGTTTCGGATTTTCTATCAAAAACGAGTCGTGACCATAAGGCAGGTCGAACTCGACAAAGGTCACCGGTTTTCGGTGCACCTGCATGGCCTGGACGATTTCCTTGTTCTGCGCCGTGGGGAAAAGCCAGTCCGAGGTGAACGAAAACACCAGCATTGTAGCGGTGACGTTTTTGAACGCCTCGGCCAGCGAACCGTAATCCTGTTGCAAATCAAAATAGTCAATCGCTTTGGTGATGTACAGGTATGTATTCGCATCAAATCGCTGCACGAACGAGGCGCCCTGGTAACGCAGATAACTTTCCACTTCAAAATCGAGGGTAAAATCGTAGCCATAGCGTTCTTTTTCGCGCAGACGGCGGCCAAACTTTTGGTGCATGGATTCTTCACTGAGATAGGTAATATGCGCCAACATGCGGGCGACCGACAATCCTTTTTCCGGAATGACGCCTTCGTCAAGATAATTGCCGTTGCGCCAGTCCGGATCGCTGTAAATGGCCTGCCGCCCCACTTCATCAAAGGCGATGCCTTGGGCATTGAGCCGCGTCGTCGTGGCGTGTGGTATACACGAGACAAGACGGTTGGGGTACTCGATGGCCCATTCCAGCGCCTGCATGCCGCCCATGGAGCCGCCAATCACGGCGAGCAATTTATCGATGCCGAGAAAATCAATCAGATGCGTCTGCGCCCGCACCATATCGCCAATGGTGATGACCGGGAAACTCAAATTATATCGTTTGCCGGTTGTCGGATTGATGGACGACGGCCCGGTTGAGCCTTGGCAGCCGGCGAGCGCATTCGAGCCAATGACAAAATATTTGTTCGTATCAATGGCGCGGCCCGGGCCGATCATAAAATCCCACCAGCCGGGCTTGCGATCTTTTTCCGAATAGTAGCCTGCCACATGTGAATCACCGGACAGCGCATGCGTGATGAGAATGGCGTTGTCTTTGGCCTCGTTCAGCGTACCGTAGGTCTCATACGCCAGGGTGATGGGGCCGAGATTTTCGCCGCTTTCCAGCGGCATCTCGTTGGGCGGCTCGCCAAAGGTGAAATAGTGCCGTTTGACAATGCCGACAGATGTTGAGTCAATCATGCTTTAATTCAGCTTTAGAATAATCAGATCAACCGTTGCTCAAATCAAATTCGAGTTTTTTTAAATGGTCAACGGATTTTAAATGGTGCAGCGTTTCAATATGCAATTTTAAATAATCAATCAGAATGGCATCAATCTCGGCGCCAAGAGCGCGCGAGACTTTAGCCTCGACGGCATTCTCAACTGGCACCGTTCGAAACCATCGCAACAATTCGACAAGATAACCACTCACTTTTCGGGCCGATTCTTTGAAAAAACCACAATGATTGCAGCTATAGAGTCCATGATCGATGGAGAAAAAGTTGATCTCGTCAACCTCGGTTTTACCGCAAAAGTGGCAACTGCCCAGCATCGGTTCAAATCCTGCCAGGGAAATATATTGAACCTGAAAGGCGCGGAGGATATTTCGCAATCCGGATGAATTTTTATCAAGCGCGATCAACGTGTCCAGGAGCAGCCGGAATTGTTCGGCATTGGGGTGATTATCTTCTTCACTTTTATCAATAATCTCACAGGCCACGGCCGCCAGCGCCATTTTTCCCAATTGGGCATGCAACGCGGGAAACGGGTGAATGATAGAGGCATCGCTGAGATACTGCAAGCCGCGATTTTCTTTTTTATAAAAAACGAGCGCAACGTGGTTAAAGGTCTCCAGGGCGCCAAGGTATTTGGATCGCGTGCCGCGCGAGCCTTTGGCCATGGCGCTCAGTTTGCCGAATTCTCGCGTGTACATTCTCAAAACTTTGCTCGTCTCGCCCTGCTTGCGGCTGTGCAGGATAATGGCTTCGGCCTTGTTGATTGCCATAGATCAGCGCCAATATGCGAGGTAAAACGATGTCATGCCAAGGTAGATGAGCAGGCCAAAAATGTCGTTCGCTGTGGTGATGAACGGGCCGGTGGCGATCGCCGGATCAACTTTGAATTTGTTCAACACAAATGGAATCACGGCGCCAAAGGCTGCCGAATTGATCATCACCAAAAGAATGGCGATGCCGCCGACGATGCCGAAATCCAGATTATGTTTCCACAAGAAGATGACCGTAAACAGCAGGGAACCAACGATAAGGCCGTTGAGCAGGGCCACGCGCAATTCGCGAAACACGCGGTTCCATAATCCCGCGGCGCCGGCTTCTTTCATGGCCAGGCTGCGAACCACAATTGTGCTGGATTGAATGCCGGCATTGCCGCCCGTGGCCATGATGACCGGAATAAAAAAGGCGGAGATGAGAATTTCTTCCAGCGTGGCGTCAAAACGATTCAGCACCATGGCGGAGCCGAGTTCGCCCAAAAACGAAATGAGCAGCCACGGCAAGCGATTGCGCGAAATCTTGAATGTTGATGTTTCCTGCAATACTTCTTCATCGGCAATACCTGCCATGCGCTGAATATCTTCATTGGCTTCTTCATGCAAAACATCGACAATATCATCAATGGTGATTCGGCCGACGAGCCGGTTGTGCTGATCAACTACGGGCATGGCGGACAAGTCGTATTTTCGCACCAGGTTTGCCACCTCTTCCTGATCGGTATGCACCTTCACAGAGATGACGTCCGTGTGCATGATATCTTTGATGACGCGCCGCGGATTGCGCAGGAACAGGCTTTTAATCGGCACCACGCCTACGAGCCGGTTGCCGCGATCAACGGCATAAATGTAAAAGACCTCGTTAATTTCTTCAGCGCGCCGACGAATTTCGCGAATGGCATCGTCAACCGTCTGGTCCTCGTACACGGCAATGTATTCGAGGGCCATGATACCGCCGGCTGTATCTTCCGGGTGGATGAGGAGTTTTTCAACCTCGGCGCGGTCCTGCGGCTCAATATTGGCGAGGATTTTTTCTTTGAGGTCATCCGGCAGTTCGGCTACGACGTCGGCGGCATCATCGGAATCCATCTCGTCAACAATTTCCGACAGCCGGTCTTCCTGCAGATCGCTGACGATGATTTCTCGGGTGAACTCGTCCAGCTCGGTCATAACGTCGGATGCGGTCTCGGCGTTCATCAAGCTGAACAGATAAGTCCTGTCGTCATCCTCAAGATCCTGCAGAATATTCGCCAAGTCTGCCGGATGAGTATCAACGATGATGTTTTTTAGAGACGGTTCATCCTTTTCATTGATAAGATAAAGGATGTTTTCCATTATTTCTTTTCGATCATTGGAATCCATACGAACCGCCTGTTTTTTCTAGGGTGTGAATAACTCATTCGCCAGCTCGATCCACTCGGACACGCTGAGTTGCTCGGGTCGGCGGGTGAAATCAAAGCCGGTTTTGTCGACAAATTCTTTCAAAGAATTGCGCAGCATTTTTCGGCGCTGGCCGAACGCCTGTTTGACAATCTCGCGAAAGAATTTTTCGTTTTTGATGCTCCGGGCTCGCGCCTCAGTAAACCGCCATCGGATGAGCGCCGAATCGACTTTGGGTCGCGGTTGAAAAACCGTCGGAGGCACGGTGAATAAAAAATCGACATCCGCAACGGCCTGACTGAAAACCGCAAGAATGCCATAATCTTTGGAATTCGGTTGGGATACCACGCGTTTTCCGACTTCTTTTTGAACCAGAAGGGTGATATCCGACACCATATGTCGCTGATCAAATATTTTGAACAAAATCGGACTGGTGATATTATAGGGGATGTTGCCAACGACTTTGATCTTTTGTTCAAAATGAAACGCGGCCAAATTTGTTTTCAGAAAATCCTGCTTGACCAGCTCAAAATTGTCCGCCAGTTTGAACATGACTTCCAGTCCATCATAAAGACGTTGATCGATTTCCACGGCGATCAGTCGTTTGGCACGTTGCTGAAGCATGCGCGTGATGATGCCCTGACCGGGTCCGATTTCAAGAACGATATCGTGCTCGGTCGGATTAATCGCGTCGACGATTTTCCGCGCCATATTCTCATCGACCATAAAGTTTTGGCCTAGACTCTGTTTGGCCCTGGGTCCGTTCAATGGAAACTCT
This sequence comes from uncultured Cytophagia bacterium, assembly GCA_964432185.1. Taxonomy (GTDB): domain Bacteria; phylum Zhuqueibacterota; class Zhuqueibacteria; order Residuimicrobiales; family Krinioviventaceae; genus Kriniovivens. Next base: position 908 of record CAYSNA010000084.1, on the reverse strand, counting down.
CATCTTCAATTTTTAATCCAAACAGGTCGATGGCGTTTTGTGTCGTGACCACCGCCACCTCGTCCAATGGACTCGCTTTCACCTCGCTGATTTTTTCCGCCACTTTGACGACGTAGGCCGGTTCGTTGCGTTTGCCGCGATAGGGGATGGGCGCCATAAATGGCGAATCCGTTTCGATCATCAATTTGTCAAGCGGCACCGCGGCCATCACCGAGACCGAGGTTGATTTTTTAAAGGTGATGTTGCCGGTAAACGATGTCAGAAAACCGAGATCGATCACCTTGTGCGCCATGCGGGCATCACCGGCAAAACAATGAAACACGCCGCGCCAACCGCTTTTCGCTTTCGACTGAATCACATCGAGCACATCCTCGTCCGATTCGCGGGTGTGGATGATCAGCGGCATCTGCGTTTCCAGGGACAGATCAAGAAATTGCCGGAATACGCGGCGCTGTACATCTCGCGGCGAATAATCGTAATGATAATCCAAACCGACCTCGCCGATGGCCACGACTTTGGGGTGATCGAGCAATTCTTTTAATTCAATAAATTGATCATCGGTCATACTTTTCGCATCATGCGGATGAACGCCGACGGCCGCAAAAACATTGGCATGCGCCTCGGCAATTTTAATCGCCGCCAGCGATGTGTTGTAATCCGTGCCAATGGTGATGATGGCGCGTACGTTTTCCAGCTTGGCGCGCTCGATGACGGCATCGCGATCCGCGTCAAAACGGTCAAAATCGAGGTGCGTGTGTGTGTCGATAAAAAAGTTGTTTTGTTTCATCGTCAAGATTGGTTAAAATATCAGGCAAGAATTTGGACAGGATTACGGAATTAGCAGGATGATTGTTTTGAAAAATTTGCCACCGGGACACAAAGTAAGTTTTATTGTTCAAATCAAATTT